>JAMCZD010000289.1 GCA_023473405.1 Candidatus Omnitrophota bacterium | reverse complement strand
AATGAAAAAACTATTGTTCCCAGTCTCACGCCAATGCTGTAACCGACCCTTTGTTTCTGGTCTTTCAGCTCCGGTTTATCGGCGGCTCGCGCCTCGCCGATCATCAGGCCGGCCAACAATGCAACCCACAATAGTTTTTTCATTTAAATTACTTTGTTTTTTGTCCTACATGATTCCGACAAATGCGGACGGTTTTCAACTCAATTATGCATCTCTGTTCCCAAAAATAACGGCGGCGCCCCAGCGCCGTCCTATCAATCCCGGCAGGGACGCACTGCCGCGCGTCCCAATTTCCTTGGAGTGCGGCGGCAACCAAAGCGCAACACCGCTTCCCTCCAAAGGCACACCTCCATATTTCACGCTCTTACGCTCCCCACGCTTCTACGCTCCACGCTCCTTACGCTCCACCCGTGTTGTCTTGCCGGCGGGTAACCGAAAGCGCGCGCAGTGGGGTGGATTACTTCCGGGCATCGGCTCGAGGTCCACGCCTTCGTCCGCGTTCACCAGCAGTTCACCCTCGCATCCAGGAGGCAGGCCGATGCTGATGCTCCGGTTGCTGCCGGGACCTTCGGCGGTGAATTCGATCGGTCCTTGAACCGTGCGTGCAACCAGGTCCAACCGTTCCAAATCGGCCAATTGCGGGCGAATTTCGCAACGCCGGAAGCCCGGTTCGAGAGGACGAATGCCGGCGATGCTCATGAACATGACGTAAAGTGGCGCCAGGGCGCAATGACTCCATTGTGATCCGGAGTCGGGCGCGTCCTTCCAATCCTCCTGGAGGGTGCGATTCAGCAGCACAGAGTCCTTGGTAGCCCACCTCTCCCGCAGGTCCTTCATGACCACGTCGGCGCGTCCGCCCTTGGCCAGCGCCCATAATCGCCAACCGGCATTGGCGGGATACGAAAGGCCCATCTCCGGCGGGCAATCGGCCAGGGTCTTGAGCGATTGGGTGACATTATTCTTTGGGCATTGATCAAACAAAATTGCGGTAGCCAGTGAACGGTCGCAGAGGCGCATCCCCTTTTCTTCCGGCAACCACGGCAGGTTGTTTACGAACAAACCCAACTGCGGGCTCCAGAATTTGCGAATCGCGGCTTTCAGCAATTCGCGGCCCAGTTGGCGGTATGCCTGGGCTTGGTCCGAGTCGCCAAATAGGCGGCAGATTGGCGCCAGCGCATGCTCGAACATGGCGGCGGCGTATAGGTTGAAGGCGCATTGCTTATGTCGCTGGCGCTGATACGCGATATGATCGACCCAAACCGACGGAATCCCCAGGTTTTCAACGGGCAGGAGGCCGTCCCGGCCCTGGATACCCTTCAAATACTTGGCGAACCGGAGCAGGCGCGGGTATGGTTCCTTGAGCGCTTCCAGGTCGCCCGTATAAAGATAGTGCTGCCAGCAATCGAAATTGAACTGAATCCCGTGATCCAGAATTGGCCCCCAGTCGGTCAATTGCAATTGACGTTCCATCAACCGTGCGAGCCGGTCGTAAGCCGGCCAGCAATCCAGGAAATAACCATCGAGGGTGATGCCCTGGCTGAAGGTTGCCAAATATCGCGCCGGCAATCGCGTCTCGCCAAACGCCAGGTGGATCGCATGCAATTGATGGCCGCAATCCCCGCTGTATTGTTGACGCTCGCGCCCCATGCCGTCAACGCAGGTTTCCTGCGCCGAATTGTTCAAGGTATTGATCGAGGCGTCCATGAGCCGTTGCAGGGCCGGTTCGCCGCAGCGGACACGCGGTTGGTTCGGCCAGGGAAAAAGACGGCGGCGCACCCCCACATCGCGGACCTGGACCTTCCCACCCACCCCATGAATGTGGAGCTGAATCCAGCGGCAACTTTCGTAATCGAAGGTCTCGAAACGATTCTCCCCCTCCCGGCATACGAAACGCGCCCAGGAATCGAAGTGGCTGTTCAGCAGGACCGGTCCGCCCACGCGATGCGCCTCCTGGACCATCAACTCGATGACGGTGCCTTCAGGCGCTTCAATGGTGAAATAAGGCCAGCCCACCACTTGCTCCTCGAGCTCGAACGTCAGGGCGGCTCCGCGATTGCCGCCGGCGTCTTGCCCGCCCTTTTCCCGAGTCGAGCCGGTCAGGGATTTTGCCCCTGCCTCAAGCTGAGGAAGCGCCACTTCCCATGTCCCCGGCGCAACCTCAGCCGCACACGCCTGGCGAATCTCGCGAAATGAATTTGGCGGACGGCACTCGAAATATTCCTCGGGCGTTCGCTGCCAGTCCACCCAGTTCGACTCGGCCAATCCTTTGACCGGCACCATGACCTCGCGAAGCAATGGGATGCGCCGAGGCCTGAGCGCCATTGTGCCTGGATTACCGCCGATGTCGAATTGGTATTCGTAGTAGCTTGTGCAAACGGACGGTTTATTCGGCGATCCCGCCAGTTCGAGAGCCGGCAGCCAATTGGAATCGGTTTGATACCCAGACGTGGTCCAGCCATACGGATAAAGCCGCGCGTCGAATTCCTCCTGCAACGCCCGGAGGTACCATCGCTTGTAATGACCAGGGCGCCAGGCTCGTGCCAGCATCGCCTTCCAGGCCGCGTCGGAAGCGATGACTTCCCTCGCGCCCGCGTCGTTCTCGATCTCGAGTCGAAAGAGGAATCCCGGTTTCCCCATCGGCCACGTGCCGTCGCCCTGGCCATAAAAAAGCACCGTGACCCCAATCACATTCACACCCGGTTCGAGAACCTCCGTCAAATCCATCGGGTCAGCTTCTGCCCAGCGCGGATCGGACGGCGCCGGCCCCCATTGCACCCGCTTTCCGTTAACCTCGAGAAGATAGCGGCTGTCCGCCGCAATCCAACCGGTGGCGCGGCGCGGCTTCGTACCGAGGCGCACCTCGCGCCGAAACAAGACAAACGTATTTTGTAAACATCGGCCGGACGGATACCAAAGCCAGCGCGCCGGACTCAAATCCGGCAACTCGATGGGCGCGATCGGGATTGCCCCCGGAACAGTGACGTTGCCAAGGTCAGCGCGGGCACCTTCGAGGGTGGTTTCGGGATTTATGAGTAATAGGGCGCTCCCGGTCATTGCCGAGTTCTTGATAAATTCGCGTCGTGTCATGGTGCAAACCATTCTGCCTCTTACCTGTTCCCTGATCAATTCCGCATTCTTGACGATAGTGAAGCGGCGTCCGGCTTTGCTTTGCATCGCACTTCAAGCGGCGCATGATTGGGATGGGCTTTCAGCCCTTGGGTTTGTTTTTTTGGGGGGTACTGTCCCTGGGGCGTTGCCCCAGGCTGCGATGGCATCGCACCCATGCTGCTCAAAGGATGCGTGCGGATTTAAAACACCAACCAAACAATGGAAACGAAGAATTTTGTCATGCGCCCCGGCGCCTGGCGGAGCTGATTTTACCCTTGCCGAAAGGGATGAGATGGAGCATTTTATGGCATATGAAAGCCGTTCAGCTCATTTCTCACGGCGTCCCCGGTCAATTCCAAATTAGTGAATTGCCTGATCCACAGCCCGGCCCGGAAGAGGTGATATTGGAGGTCAAAGCCTGTGGTCTGAACCACCTTGATCTATGGTGCGAAGCCGGGGCTTTGCCCATCCCGTTGAGGCTGCCCCTCACACCTGGATGCGAGATTGCCGGCCGGATTACGGCCTTGGGCGCTGATGTGGACGAGTGGCGTGTGGGCGAGCGGGTAGCGGTCCAGTCCAACCTGTTTTGTGGTGAGTGCGAGTTTTGCCTGCGCGGCGATGAGTCTCTTTGTCTTAATTCCCAACTGATCGGGGTTCAACGCGATGGGGGATTTGCCGAGCGAGTGATTGTTCCGTGGCGCGCGCTGGTGCGGCTGCCCGAGGATGTGAGTTTCGAGGCCTCGGCGGCACTTACGCTGGCGGGCAGCACGGCCATGCATATGCTGACCGACCGCGCGGAGGTGCACCCGGGCGAGTGGGTGCTCGTGGTTGGCGGCGCCAGCGGGGTGGGATCGGTCGCAATTCAAATTGCCAAAGGCCTCGGGGCTCGCGTAGCCAGCACTGGGTCCACCGAGGTCAAAAGGGAATTGGCCAAAAGTCTGGGGGCGGACTTCGTCCTGGATTCAAACCTGGCCAATTGGCCCGCCGAGGTCCGAAGAATCACCGAGAAACGCGGGATCGACCTGATCATCGAGCACAGCGGCGGGCAGGTGTTGGAACGAGCCTTTGACTGCCTGGCGCGGGGCGGGACGATTGTAACCTGCGGCGCCACCTCCGGACGCGAAGTCACGCTGAATCTGTGGCCGTTTTTCGTAAAACAACATCGGTTGATCGGCAGTTATGGCCGAAACCGATCCGATATGGCCGCCGTCCTGGATTGGGCCGCCAAAGGCAAACTTAAACCAGTAATCGATCGCACTTATCCGTTGGCGGAGACGGTTCGCGCCTTCGCCCAATTGCGAGACCGGAATGTCTTGGGCAAACTCCTGATCGTTCCCTGACCCTGCACCGGGGCCCCTTGCGCCCCCCACTGAAGGGACGAAAGAAGCGCGAATCCCACGCTCCCCACGCTTCACGCCCTCCTATCTCGCCTCGAAAGCGAATCCTTTCAGATACTCCGTCTCCGGTATGGCGGGTATGATCGGGTGATCTGGTGACTGGCTAAAAATTGCCACGCGACGCAAGGTGCGCCGGACGTCAACCGCGGCGGCCAGGATCACCTCCTGGAACATCGGCGCATCGACATGGTGCGAGCAACAAAAAGTGGCCATAAGCCCCCCGGGTTTTAGCAGCTTGAGGGCGCGCAAATGGATTTCCTTGTAGCCCCTCATCGCCTCGGGCACGGTGGCGCGCGAACGGGTGAACGACGGCGGATCGAGCACGATCAAATCGAACTTGGGGATCAGTTTCTCGTGCGGCCGGGTGGCGGTTTGCGCCTTGAGCCAGTCAAATACATTGACCGCCTCAAACGAACAACGATCCGATAATCCGTTTGCGGCGGCATTGCGCGATGCCGCGCCGATCGCGTCGGCGCTTTGGTCCAGCCCATGCACCCGCGCTGCCCCCGCTCGAGCCGCATGCAGGGCAAAGCCGCCCATGAAACAAAAGCAGTCCAGGACATCCATTGCCCCTTTGGCCAGCTCTGCCACCAGCATGTAATTGACCTGCTGGTCCAGGTAAAGACCGGTTTTATGCCCCGCCGCAAGGTCAACCTCGAACCTGAGCCCGTTAATCATGACACTGGTTTCACCGGTCAGTTGCCCCGTCAAAACCCCGTCGGCATCGGGTAATCCCTCGAACTTCCGCGAAGCGATGTCGTTCCGTTCGAGGATGGCCTGGGGCGAAAAAATGGTCTGCAGGGCCGCAACGACCATGTCTTTGCGCTGGTCCATGCCCAAAGCCGAGGTCTGCACCACCAGCACATCCTCGTATTTGTCCACAATCAGCCCGCTGAGAAAATCGGCCTCGGCATTGACAACGCGAAACGAGGTCACCTCCGGGAGGTATCTTTGGCGAAGCGCCAGCGCCTGGCGAATGCGCTGTTCAAAAAAGCCGGCGTCAATCGGTATCCGCTCCAGTGAAAGCAGGCGGACGTTGATCTTCGACTTCGAATTATAAAAACCGATCCCCAGGAAACGCTGGCGATGGTCCTTGACTTGGACAACTTCGCCGTCAGCAACCGGTCGAGTAAGGCGCAGAATCGATCCCCGGTATATCCAGGGATGCCCGGCAATTACCCGCGCGGCCTCGCCGGAGCGAAGCAAGACAGTTGGCAATGATTCCATAGCGTTCGTAAACGGACGATGTGAACGGATTTATCCACGCCGCGAATTGCGTCTCGAGCCTCTCGAGTGTTTCAAGTTAAGTGTCCCGAAATGGGTCGGCAATGAAAATATCCCCATTTTTTATCAGCTTGCCAGACGCCGATTTCACAGTGAGATTCTTGGGCATTATGCGTTCTGACATTATTAAAAAAGGATTCGAGCGCGCGCCGCATCGAAGTCTGCTTCGTGCCACGGGCAATATCCAATCCGGCGATGACTTTAACAAACCGTTCATCGCCATTGCCAACAGCTACACGGACATCATTCCCGGTCATGCCCACTTGAATGAGATCGGGCAACTGGTTAAGCGCATGGTTCGCGAGGCCGGCGGAGTGCCCTTTGTTTTTGACACCATAGGCGTCGATGACGGCATTGCCATGGGCCATGCCGGCATGAAGTATTCACTGCCTTCGAGGGAACTGATCGCCGACGCCGTGGAAACCATGCTGCGGGCGCATTGCTTTGACGGCATGGTCTGCATACCCAATTGCGATAAGATCGTCCCCGGCATGCTCATGGCCGCCATGCGGGTCAACATCCCCACCCTGTTCGTCAGCGGCGGCCCGATGGCGGCGGGCCTGATGGCGCCTGCCTCGAGCCAGGCCAACCCACCGGCCGGCGCGGCTGTTCCAGCCCAAAAGGTGGATTTGATCAGCGTGTTCAAAGGCGTGGGAGAATTGCAGACCGGCAAGATCACTGCTGACGCGTTAACCGCCCTGGAGAAGGTGGCGTGTCCCACTTGCGGGTCCTGCTCCGGAATGTTCACTGCCAATTCGAT
>JAMCZD010000054.1:24207-28436 GCA_023473405.1 Candidatus Omnitrophota bacterium | reverse complement strand
CGGCCGTTCTTGCCGGGGGCGCTGTTCATGCGCCGTGCCTGCTTCTGCTCCAGTTTTTTTTCGCTCCGCCGGTCTCGACTTCCAACTATACCTGGGCCATGTTAGCGGATGATGGAGCAGTTGGACGAATTACTGATCTGCCGTTTGGAAGACAGACACAAGGCGGTGGAACCATGCACCGTGGTTATCTTCGGCGCCAGCGGCGACTTGACCGCCCGCAAATTGATCCCGGGCTTTTACCATTTGTATTGCCAAAAACAAATGCCCCGCCCATTCCGGATTGTCGGTTTTGCCCGCCGTGACAAGACCGATGAAAGCTGGCGAGACGAACTCAAGGTGGCAGTCAAGGAATACTCCCGCCCGCAACCGGGCTTGATAGATGCCTGGGACGATTTTGCCGCCAATTTATTCTATTGCCGAGGCGATATGGACGATCCTTCAGCTTACCAGAGACTCGCCGAATTCCTCGCCAAAGCCGATGCCCCGCCGCTTCGGCAACACCTCCTGTTTTACCTGGCCACCAGGCCCAGCCAGTTCTCCGAGGTCAGCAGGCATTTGAATGCGGCGGGTTTGCTGCGCAAGGAACACTCGGAAGACAGTTGGCATCGACTGGTGGTGGAAAAACCCTTTGGCCATGACCTGAACTCCGCGCTGGCCTTGAATCATGAATTGGTCAAGTACGCCTACGAAAAGCAGATTTTCCGCATCGACCATTACCTGGGCAAAGAAACCGTCCAGAATATCTTCCTGTTCCGCTTTTCCAATGCCATCTTCGAAGAATTATGGTCCCGTCGCACCATAGACCACGTCCAAATCACCGTGAGCGAACACCTCGGCGTGGGTTCGCGGGGTGGTTACTATGAGGAAGCGGGGGCGTTGCGCGACATGGTGCAAAATCATCTCCTCCAGGTGCTGGCACTGGTCGCGATGGAGCCGCCTGTGTCGCTCCAGCCGGAAGCAATCCGAGACGAAAAAGTCAAGCTCCTGAAGGCGATTCGGCCACTGGCGCCAAACCAGGCGGCGGCACGAGTGGTCCGGGGCCAGTACGCCGCCGGTGAAAGCCAGGGCAAACCGATGCCCGCCTACCGGCAGGAACCAAAGGTCAGTCCCGACTCGAACGTGGAGACCTATGTGGCTCTGAAGTTGTTTATCGACAATTGGCGGTGGTCGGGCGTGCCATTTTATTTGCGAACCGGCAAGTGGCTGCCCATCAGCGCCAGCGAAGTGCGCGTCCAATTTCAGCCTCCGCCGCATGTCTTGTTCGCCCAGCAGTGCGGTCCAACCCTGGATGCCAATGCCATCGCCCTGCGTTTGCAACCCGACGAAGGCATATCTCTGCGTTTTAACGGCAAAATCCCGGGTCTGAGCATGGAACTGCGCCCCGTGACGATGCACTTCAGTTACGACACCGAGTTTAGGGCTTACACCCCGGAGGCATATGAACGATTGCTGCTCGATGCCATGGCGGGCGATCCCACCCTGTTCATCCGCGCCGACGTGGTCGAAACCGCTTGGAGAATCGTGGACCCCATCCGTTCCGCCTGGGCCGACAAACCGCTTTCCGAAGATGAGTTTTACAAGGCAGGCAGTTGGGGTCCCGCCTCTGCCGACGCCCTGCTGGCCAGGGACGGGCGGGCCTGGCGGAATCCGCATGAGCGTGGCTGAAATTTTTTTGAACGAATCATTCGATCGGCATTTCAAACTCAGTGAACCTGATCGTGCTGTTCGTTCCGGGTTAGCAGAGAGGTCTTGCGAAGTAATGATGGCCCGGCAAAGTGGATTGTCGGCCGCATTACCCTTCTGAGCGCCTCGGTGAAGGCGTAGACGACCTCATCATCAATGAGCCAGAGCAATCTGGCTCATTTTGTTTTGCCCGGGACGCGCCCAGTTTCGCCATTGCATGCGGGTCGAGAGGAACCTAGAATGACGGCACAATGAAACATCCGCTCGATTTCGAGAAGCCGATCGTCGAATTGCAGCGTAAACTCGAAGAGTTGAAGAAACATCCGCAAACGCATGCGTTGGATATCCACTTGGACGAAGAGATTCGTCAAATCGAAAAGAAGATCGAAGAGACCCGGCGGCAAATCTATTCCGATTTGACCGCTTGGCAACGCGTCCAATTGGCTCGGCATCCCAAGCGCCCATTCGTGCTGGATTACCTCAAAACCGCTTTTGCCGACTTTACCGAATTGCATGGAGACCGTAAGTTTGCCGACGATCGCGCCATGGTGGCCGGGTTCGCATATCTGGAGAATCGCAAGGTAATGGTCATTGGCACTCAGAAGGGCCGCGATACCAAGGAGAATATCCTTCGCAATTTCGGATCAGCCCATCCCGAGGGCTACCGCAAGGCCTTGCGCCTGATGCGCCTGGCCAATAAATTCGGCTTGCCGATCGTCACCCTGATCGATACCGCCGGCGCCTATCCCGGCATCGGCGCCGAGGAGCGCCATATCGCCGAGGCCATTGCGGTGAATCTGCGCGAAATGATGCTGATCGAGGTCCCGATTGTTGCCGTCGTTTTGGGCGAAGGCGGCTCGGGGGGAGCCTTGGGCATCGGCGTGGCCGACCGCATCCTGATCCTCGAAAACGCTTACTACTCGGTGATCAGCCCGGAAGGATGCGCCGCCATTTTGTGGAAAGACCGCACGGCGGCCGCCAAAGCGGCTGAGGCACTCAAAATCACCGCCAGGAATTTGCTCGAATTGAAACTGGTGGATGAAATCATTCCCGAACCAATCGGAGGCGCCCAAAACGATCCGAAAACCACCGCCGCCTCGTTCAAATCGTCACTGATCAAACACCTGGACATTCTGCAAGGGCTCCCGGCTGCCGATCGATTGCGCCTGCGCTACGAAAAATACCGCGTTCTGGGCCATTTTATCGAGGACCCGAAACCCACGCCGGAAGCTTGAGCCCGCGCCTTCCCGGGCTGGCCGGCAGGTCAACTTGCATGGCCGGCGCGATGGACTTGCCCAGGAATTGCGCTGCGAGTTCGTTGAAACGGTCCGATTCGTCCGTTACAAAGGCCTGAATCATCCCCGGACGCCGGCGCTTGCGGCATAGCAATTGCCATTTCCCCAGGTATTCGGACGAATACCGGGCGCAAGCCTCGGCGCAATCCACCAGCGCGACTCGATGATTCACCACCTCGTGAATAGCCGCGGTAAGCAACGGGAAATGGGTGCAGGCCAAAATGAGGGTGTCGATTCGTTGCCGCCGCAACGGCGCCAGGTACTCGCGCAGAACCATGCGCGTGACCCGGTGATTCGTCCAACCGGCTTCAACCAATGGAATCAGCAGCGGGCAAGCGCACGTGAAGACCTTGGCAGCCTCGCAGGCGCGGTGGATCGCTCGAGGATAGGCCATGCTCCGGACCGTCGCGTTGGTGGCCATCACCCCGAACCGATGATTGCGCGTCGTCTTCAACGCCGCCTGCACGCCCGGTTCGATAACCCCGATAACCGGCACTTCAAACCGGTTCTGCAATGCCTCCAACGCCCATGCCGATACCGTCCCGCATGCGGCGATTAATGCCTTCACGCGATGCCGCAACAGGAATTCCGCGTCTTCACACGAGAATCGAACCACCGTTTTGGGCGATTTCGTCCCATACGGCAAGCGCGCTGTGTCGCCCAAATAAATAATGTCTTCACGCGGCACCAGCAGGTGCAACGCGCGTACCACACTCAATCCACCAACACCACTGTCAAAAATGCCGATGGGCCGTTCTTCCTGAGGCATGTCGGTGATTTCCATACTGACCGGTTTCTTATGGCAGTCGTCGGTGACAGTTTGGCACGCAGCCATGAAATGGAAAGCCAAATGCAAACCCGCGGTCTGGGGAGTAACACCGATGAAGTTACAACAGATAAATCAAGCCGCATGACCGAATATTCACATTGACAACCAACCTGACCATTAGCAGGCTTGGGCGCTTCGGTTGATTCTTTTTCTTGCTCGAATCGTTACAAGTAGTGGTATGCCAATCAGAGTTGCTATTGTGGATGATGAGCCGTCGACAATTATTGCCTTGGAGACGCTCCTTAAACGGGCCGGTGGACTTTGCTCAAGCGGCTCCTATCAGGACGCCCAGCATGCCTTGTCGAATATCCCCATCACCAAGCCGGACCTGGTCCTGATGGACATCCGGATGCCCGATCTCTCCGGCATCGAGTGCACCCGGCAATTGAAACTGGCCATGCCCCGGTTGAAGGTCATCATCC
>JAMCZD010000054.1:17493-24197 GCA_023473405.1 Candidatus Omnitrophota bacterium | reverse complement strand
TGACCTTGGCCGGTGCAGACGGTTATTTGACCAAACCTTTCTTGACCGATGAATGCATCGCCGCCATTCACCTGGTTCACGCCGGCGGCATCCCGGTCTCGAGCCCGGCAGCCATGGCGCTGATTGGACCGGGCGCCCGGGAGATACGCGCCGCTGTCCCCAATGGCCGGCTCACGGATCAAGAGAAAAGGCTGTTGGATGTATTGACTCAAGGGCTTGGCGACAAACAAATTGCCGAGAAAATGAACCTTAGCGTTTACACCATCGAGAGTTACCTCAAACATATCTACCCCAAACTGGGCGTTCACAGCCGCACCGCCGCTGCCCTGCTTTGGCTCAAAATCCGTTCCTAGCCCTGATTTTTTGCCCACCGGATGTTGGGTCGGCGCCGGTTCACACTTTGCAAAGTGTGGTTGGCAACGCCGCAGGATTGGAAACGCCGCGTCCGTGGCATCGAACGTCACTGCGATCGCCCTTCCTCAAGCGCGATTCGGTAACCGGAGCGGGAATGCCCTTCTCCGCGCTCGACTCCATAGTTGCCATTATCTCCAAACCGTAGAAAAATCAGCTTGATGAAAATTTGGATGATGCCGACCTGGCGCCGAGCTTGTCCCGGCAGACTTTTGGGCACTAAATGAGCTATCTGGCAAAAGCACGGGAAGTATTCACGATCGAAATGGCGGCCCTTGAATCGGTGCGAAACCAGCTCGATAACCGGATCGATGTGGCGGTGGAAATCCTCGTTGAATCGCTCCGGCAGCGCGGCAAGATCATCGTGGTCGGCATTGGCAAGTCCGGCCACGTTGGCCATAAAATTGCCGCCACGCTCACCAGCACCGGCTCGCTCAGCGTGGTGTTGAACAGCGTCGATGCCATGCATGGCGACCTGGGAATGGTCAACGATGGCGATGTGGTGCTGGCGTTGAGTTATTCGGGTGAATCGGAGGAATTGCTTAATCTGATACCGGCCCTGAAGCGGTTCGCCGTCAAGGTGATTTCTCTCACCGGAAATGCAAGATCATCGCTCGCGCGCCTCAGCGATGTCGTTCTCAATGTCAAAGTGCCCAAGGAAGCCTGCCCCTTCAATTTGGCGCCCACGGCCAGCACGACCGCCATGCTGGTGTTGGGAGACGCTCTCGCCATGACCGTCATGCAGGCCCGCGGCTTTCGGTCGCAAGACTTCGCCAAGTTTCATCCTTCCGGTGCTATCGGGCGCAGCCTGCTCCTCCGGGTTCGAGATATCATGCGCAGCGGTTCCCGCAATCCGGTGGCCTCGCATTCCACCCCCGTTAAAGAGGCGCTCCTCCTGATGACCCAAGCCAAAGCCGGCAGCGTCAGCGTCGTCGACGCCCGCGGCAAATTGATCGGCGTGTTCACCGACGGCGATTTCCGGCGTCACATGGCTGCCGGCGAATCCGTTTTGGACCTGTCTCTGGCCAAGGTCATGACCCTAAATCCAGTCTCCATTCGCGAAGACGCCCTGGCGGTCGAGGCGCTAAGGATTTTCAACGAGCGTTGTATCGACGACCTCCTGGTCGTAAACGCGCGTCACGAGCCGGTGGGGTTGGTGGACTCGCAGGACTTGCCCAAATTGAAATTCATGTAAAGAATGCATCATGCATAAGTTAGCGTTTTTGCTTGTTGTGGCTGCTTTGTTGGGCTTGGACGGGTGCATAAGCCTGAATCCGCACGCCGCGCTTGTCCCCGCACAGCCACAGGTCAGGCGCCTTCAACGGGACAGTTCTGATTCTGTCTTTCACAGTGACCTCGCCTTTGCAGCAGCGAGCCGCCCATCCCGGTGACCGCTCCTCAAATGCGTTTCCTGATGCTCAATTGGCGCGACCCGTGCAATCCGCTGGCCGGCGGGGCTGAACGGGTTACCTTGGGGTATCTGACTTACCTGGCTGCCAAAGGTCATGAAGTCTTCTGGTTCGCTCCCTTGTTTCCAGGAGCCGCGTCCGAGGAAATCATCGAGGGGGTTCGCGTGGTCCGCGCCGGGGGTATTGGCAGTTCGATCCTCGAAGCGCAACGATGGTTTCGTCGTCAACCTCGATTCGACCTTGTCATTGATCAGCACCACGGCATCCCATGGTTTGCGCCGTGGTGGTGCCGGACGAATTGTGTGGCTTATATTCACGAGGTGCTTGGGCCGATCTGGGATGCCTTTTATCGCTGGCCATACAACGCCTTGGGCCGCTGGCAGGAACGGCGTACCCATTGGTTGTACCGCAAGGTCCCCTTTTGGACCGCCTCGACCTCCACCAAGGCCAGCCTCGAGGCCAGCGGCGTGCGCAGCGTTACCCTCATTCCCTATGGTGTTCACACCGTGGCGCTGCCCGATCTCGAAGCCAAACCCCTTCGCCAACCCTTAAGTCTAGTCGTGGTCTCCCGGCTCGCGCCGAATAAACGGGTGGACCACGCCATGCGCACCCTAAAACTCCTGGTGGACAAGGGCATCAACGCGAATCTGACCATCGTCGGCCAAGGCATCATCGAACAGCAGCTCCACCAGTTGGCTTCCGAACTGAGCCTCGAAGGCCGGGTAAAATTCACCGGCGCCCTTTCTGAACCCGGCAAAGACGCCGCATTGCGCCGGGCGCACCTCTTGTTGCACACCTCGATGCGGGAAGGCTGGGGACTCAATGTCATTGAAGCCAACGCAATGGGCACCCCCGCCGTGGTCTATCCGGTCGCCGGATTGATCGAGTCCACATTGCACGAGGAAACCGGCCTCGTGTCCGTCCGCGAATCACCGGACTCACTCGCCGAATGCGTGCTTACGCTTGTCAACCGCCCGAACCAGTACCAAGTCCTGCGCCGCAATGCCTGGAACCGGGCGAAGACCTTTCACTGGGACCAGGTTTTGCCCAAGGCATGTGCGTGGTTGGAGGCACAGGCGAGGCGTGGTCGTGATTAGCCGGGTTAAAATCGAGATTCCGCCAAATCCACATGCGCATCCTCGTTGTTCATAACACCCTGAACGATTCGCATTCGGTCTCCGGCGTCCTGCGCCACTATGCGTGGATGGCCAACGAATGGACCGCCGCGGGGCATCCGACCGATTTCCTGGTTGCCAAGGCTGGCTGGCCTCAATTGAAGAAACTGGCGCCGCGCTCGGACTTGATCAGCAGCGACAACCTTTTCGATGCCACGCGCTACCTGAGCCGAACCTGGGCTTATTTACCCGCCTACGGACTGCGGATGGCCGGCGCGCATTGGCTTCGAGTTCCTGTGCGATACGACGTCATCTACGCCTCTTCGCAGTTGATCTTCGAGGTCTATCCGGCCATGGTTCTCGCGCGGCGCCAACGAACCAGATGGGCGGTGAAGTTTCACCACGTGCTTGCCTCCCAGCCAGGCCGGACAGGGCTGTTTGATCGGTTGTTTCAGTGGTCCGAACGCCAAAGCCTTCGCTGGATAAACCGCCGCGCCGGCCTGGTCATTTGCAGCACCGCCATCGTGGCCAACGATTTACATGCCCTCGAAGCAAGGTTGGGATTGCCTCCCAAACACACCGTCCAGATCGGCTACGGTGTGGATTTGTCGGCCTCGCATCCCCCCAGCCAATCTCCACAATTCGACGCGGTCTTTCTCGGGCGATTGCATGAGCACAAGGGCGTTTTCGACCTGGCCCTGGTCTGGCAACTGGTTCTCCAGGAGAAACCCGGCGCCCGCCTGCTCGTGATTGGTGAAGGCCCCCAAAGACAGCGCATCGAGGACGCCTTCCGGGAAATGGGCATCCATTCAAGCGTCACTTTCACCGGCGGCATCGGTGAGGAGGAAAAGAACGCCCGGCTCGCCCAATGCCGTGTTGGCATGAGCCTCTCCTTTGAAGAAGGTTGGGGATTATCGATAACCGAATTCCTGGCTGCCGGGCTGCCGGTCGTGGCCTATGAGCTGCCGGTGTTTGGCCTCGTCTTCCCGGGTCAGCTTGATCTGGTCAAAGCCGGCGATAAGCAACGATTGGCCCGGCAAATCCTCGCCCTACTGAACGATGAAGCCCGCCGCCGGTCCCGAGGCCAGCAAGGGCGAAAATTCATCGAACGCTACGATTATCGCCAAGTCGCCCGGAACGAATTAGCCAGCCTCGAGGAGCTGGCGGCCCAACCGCACTAGAGTCCTTGAAATTCAAAACTCGTTTTGATCAGATCAAGTTGCCTGCGACTGGGAATTCAGCCGAAATTTCCAAACCCGCACTGGGCCCGGTGCCGCAAGGCATGGTCAACCAGCACCAAAGCGGTCATCGCCTCGACAACGGGCACTGCGCGCGGCAACACGCAGGGGTCATGGCGGCCCCGGGCCTTGATGGTTGTGTTACAGCCATCCACATCCACGGTCTCCTGCTCGATCATGATGGTTGCAACGGGTTTGAAGGCTACGCGGAAGTAAATGGTTGCGCCGTTGGAAATACCGCCTTGGACGCCTCCGGACCGATTGGTAACGGTGATCACCTTGCCTAGTTGCATGCGAAAGACGTCGTTGTGTTGCTTGCCGGTAAGAGTCACCCCGGCGAAACCCGATCCCAGATCGAATCCTTTGGCTGCCGGCAGGCTGAGCATGGCCTTGGCCAGGTCGGCTTCGAGTTTGTCGAACACCGGTTCGCCCCAGCCGGGGGGCACGCCTCGCGCGACGCCCTCGACGATGCCCCCGACGCTGTCGCCTGCCCGGCGGATCTTCTCAACCAACCGGATCATTCTTGCCGCCATTTCCGGGTCTGGACAACGCATCGCGTTGGCCTCGATTTCGGCTGTTCTGACCGTTTCGGGATCGACGGAAGCAGCCAGGCGTTGCACCTGTTTGACGTAAGACATTACTTCCACGCCGAATTGCTCGCGCAATATTTTCTTGGCAATAGCCCCCGCCGCCACGCGACCGATCGTCTCACGCGCACTGGCTCGGCCTCCGCCCTGCCAATTGCGGATGCCATACTTGGCCTGGTAAGTGTAGTCGGCGTGTGAGGGACGGAACTTGGCAGCCATCTCGGTATACGCCTCGGGCCGCGCATCCTCATTCTTCACCCACAAGCAAATGGGTGTTCCCAGGGTCCTTTTTTCAAAGGTGCCGGACAGAATCTGGACAATATCACTCTCCTTGCGCGCCGAGACGATGTTCGACTGGCCGGGACGACGCCGGTCCAGATCGGGCTGAATGTCCGCCTCGGTCAACGCCAGCCGGGGTGGGCAACCGTCTACGACCACGCCAACCCCTCCGCCATGGGACTCGCCCCAAGTCGTTATACGGAAAAGATGTCCAAATGAATTCGCCATAGACAAAAGCTTGAGACAAAAGTCCCTCGAGGTCAAATCCGCTCCCCGCGCTCATTCAGGACTCGGCGGCAGCCTCACCATCCCAGCGCACGCTCTCACGCTCCACGCTCCCAACGCCCTATGAGGCGGGCGCGAAGTGTTGCAGGACCAGGGTGGTAACAAACCAAAGCGCAAACACCGCTCCGAGTCCGAACGAGCCGCCGTCAAGAGCCAGCATGTCCACCAGGATGATCCCTGCCGATAAACGACACGCAGCCCGCGTCGGGTTGCGGTGAGCGGCCCAAAAGGCCAAGCGCAGGCACCACAGAATCCATGCGACCAAGGCCAGTGTGAGCCAAAGCGTTGTCCGGCGATATCCGCTTCCATTGACGATCCACGCCAGCAGGAAGGGCGAAGCCAAAAGGTAAGCGGGCCAATAGCGTCGCATGATGGATGCATCTTCCGGATACGCCAGGTAGCTGAAGCCAAGAACATAGAAGCCCAAGGCCAGCCCGCTCCAGATCGTCAGGCCCGCCAGCCCCGTAACCGCCGCTGATCCGGCCAACAAATACAACAAGAAACGGCATATCGCCCGCAGCACCGGGGAGAAAATGGCCAGGCGGTAAACCATATGATACAGCGTCAGGCAGCCCAGCAAGACCACCGTCAGCACTGCCGTGCTGGTGCCCAAAGATACCATGAACAGCGCCCCCAGGCCGCACCAGCCCAGGCTCCACAACCCAGCCGTTTCCGCGGGCACATCGCCCGCCGCCCCCAGCCGTTCGCGGTAGTGCTTGGCGTCGGGGGCGTCCCAGGCGTTGTTGAGCATGAGCCCGCCCAAATAAAGACAGGTCACGCCGACCCAGAGCACCAGGAACGTTTTGGGGCGGCCACCGCCGCTGAGCAGCCAGCCCGCCAGGCAGTTCGACCATACCGTTGGCAATAGCGACACTCGGTCCAGTATCAGAAAGGACCGCAACCAACCGTGCTGTTCCCTCTTCGCGAGAATCATCCCCATACCTGGTCACTACCTGAAATCAATCCGCCCGAAAAGCTTTAACTTAATTCTGTATCGAGAAAGGATGTCTGCGGTAGCCTGAACCTGATGGCCGAAAGAGTGAGCGCCGGTTTGTTGATGTATCGAATTGTGGCTAACCAACTTCAGGTGTTTATAGCCCATCCCGGCGGGCCGTTCTTTCAGCATCGCGACTTGGACTGTTGGAGCATTCCGAAAGGTGAAATCGAACCCGGCGAGCGCCCCCTTGACACCGCCATACGCGAATTCAAGGAGGAAGTGGGCATCGAGCCAACCGGTGATTTTTTCGAGCTGGGATCGATCCGCCAGAAAGGGGGAAAGCAGGTCCTTGCCTGGGCCTTTGACGGCGACTGGGATGATTCACAACCCATCAAAAGCAACACCTTCGAGATGGAATGGCCGCCCGGCTCAGGTCAGCACCG
>JAMCZD010000054.1:0-17483 GCA_023473405.1 Candidatus Omnitrophota bacterium | reverse complement strand
AAATTGGGCTTCTGTTTTGGCCGGGAATAGTGTTAAGTACAGGGAGTTATGAGTTTTACGCATCCATTGACGACGACGGCGTTTGAACTGAACGGCTATCGGATCGTCAAAAACTTTGGTCCTTGCCTGGGCCTTTGACGGCGACTGGGATGATTCACAACCCATCAAAAGCAACACCTTCGAGATGGAATGGCCGCCCGGCTCAGGTCAGCACCGGTGTTTTCCCGAGATTGACCGCGCGGCCTTTTTCACCGTGCCCCAAGCCCGTCCCAGGCTCAAAGCGGCCCAGCACCCGTTCCTCGATCGATTGCAGGCCCTCCTGGATAAGCGAAAAATCCCCGGCTAGGGCGCAGCGTCCGCCTGGCTCTGGTCCAAAAACCAAGAGCCAGCAAGGCCTCGGTTCTCCAACGCGGTTTTCCAAACCTGCTGTTTCGCCGATTTTGCCATATCGGCGGAGCGGCAATCCACCGGGCTCACGACGCAAAATTGGGCTTCTGTTTTGGCCGGGAATAGTGTTAAGTACAGGGAGTTATGAGTTTTACGCATCCATTGACGACGACGGCGTTTGAACTGAACGGCTATCGGATCGTCAAAAACTTTGGTGTGGTGCGGGGCATTATTGTACGGTCACGCTCGATTGTCGGCAATATCGGCGCCGCGCTGCAAACGCTGGTGGGGGGCAATATTTCGCTCTACACCAATCTCTGCGAGCGGGCGCGTGACGACGCCTTTCGGCTGATGGTCGAGCATGCGGGCGAGGTTGGGGCCAATGCGGTGATCGGGATTCGTTACGATGCCACCGAGATCGGGACGGGCGTTGCGGAGGTGCTCTGTTACGGCACGGCGGTCCAAGTGGAGGCAGAGCGGATTTGAATTGGACGGCGGGATTAGTGAGGATGTGAGCGAAGGGGCGGCGAGCAAGGACGGGCTCAGCCTGGGCGAACGGTCCAGGCTGACGGCCACCGGGGATGCAGTCGATGGATGAGCGGCGAATTACAACCAACTACGGACACAGATTATGTCAGGACACAGCAAATGGTCGAAAGTAAAGCGCTTCAAAGGTGCAATTGACGCCAAGCGCGGCAAAATTTTCTCGAAGCTCGGCCGTGAGATTTCCATTGCGGCCAAGCAGGGCGGTGGGGATGCGGACATGAATCCGCGTTTGCGCATGGTGCTGTTGAAATGCCGCGCAGCCAACATGCCGGCCGACAATATCGAGCGCGCCATCAAGCGGGGCGCGGGCGAGGGTGGCACCATCAACTATGAAGACTTGACCTACGAAGTCTATGGGCCGGGAGGTGCGGCAATATTGGTCGAGGTAAGCACCGACAACCGGAACCGGACCGCATCGGAGATTCGGAGCCTGCTGACCCGCCAAGGAAGCACGATTGCCAGCCCCGGATCGGTCAGCCGCCTCTTTCATCGACGGGGCCAGATCATTATTCCCCGTGAGGCGGCCGAGGAAGACGCTTTGATGGAATTGGCCCTGGATGCCGGGGCTGATGATTTCAAGGCGGACCCCGAAGGGTATGAGATACTAACCGACCCAGCCAACTTCGAGGCGGTGCATCAAAAGCTCGATGCCAAGGGAATCAAATGTGCCGTGGCGCAGGTGACCTGGCTGCCCAGCCTGACGGTGCCGCTGAGCCCTGGCGATTCGGCAGCTCTAACCCGGCTGGTGGACGCCTTGGAAGACCACGACGATGTCAAGGAAGTACACTCCAACGCCGAGTTTGCCGACGAATAGGACGCCCCTTTTGGTAACCACATTTCATGAATTTGACCCGGTTCAAGCCTAAGGCTCGGCCTCTGCCTCCGCCTCCGCCTTCCGAGTCATTGGCTTTCCGCCTGCTGCGCCGGCTGGCATTTTATCTTTATCATTATCCCTGGTTCTTTTTCTATCCGCAGATCATCCTGGTGGTTCTGAGCGTCTTTTATACCGTTCAGAACCTCCAATTCGACACCAACCGCAATGACCTGGTGGGGGCCGACAAGAAATACCACCAGGCATTTCTGAAGTACAAAGCCGAATTCCCGGGCCAGGACGACCTGGTGGCGGTGGTCGAGAGCGAGGACATGGAGAAGAACCGCCAATTCGTGGAACGGCTCGGGGCGCGGTTGGAGGCCGAGCCCAACCTGTTTACCGACGTTTTTTACAAGGGCGATCTCAAACTGATGGGGCCCAAGGCGCTGCTCTTCCTGCCCGAAGACACACTCCAGGAATTGTCCACGACTCTGCGGGATTACCACCCTTTTATCCAAAATTTTTCCCAGGCCACCAACCTCAATTCGTTCTTTCATCTGGTTAACCGCCAGTTCGCCACCGCCAGGGCGGAGGACAACGACAGCAATCGCAATTTGATGAAGTCCATTCCCGCCTTGCAACGAATCCTCGAGCAAGCATCGGAAAGCCTGCATCGCCCCGGCACACCACCCTCGCCCGGCATCAATGCCTTGTTCGACGGCGGCCAGGAGGCCGAGCAGCAAATGTATATCACATACGATGGCGGACGCATCTACATCGTCACCGCCCGCGCGCGGCTCGAGTCGTTGAACCAGGCAACTGTCGAACGTCTGCGTCAACTGGTGAAGAAGACACAGGTTGAAGTGCCCGGGGTAAACGTGGGCATAACGGGAGAGACCGTGCTTGAGTTTGACGAGATGGCACAGTCGCAGCGTGACACGACACTCGCCACGGTGGTGTCGATAGTCCTGGTGGCTTTGATCTTTATCTTTGGCTATCATGAGAGCGGGCGTCCCTTGAAGGCCACAATCTGCCTGGTGGTGGGCTTGTGTTACACCCTGGCCTTTGCCACCCTGGCGGTAGGGCATTTGAACATCCTCACCATCACGTTCGTGCCCATGCTCATTGGCCTGGCAATCGATTTCGGGGTACACCTTATCACCCGTTACGAGGAGGAATTGCGCCACGGCAAAAGCAAACGCGCCGCCCTCGACAAGGCCATGGTTTATACCGGCAAGGGCATCTTCACCGGCTGCTTCACCACGGCCGGCGCCTTTCTCGCGATGGCCTGGACCAATTTCAAGGGCATCCAGGAAATGGGAATTATCTGCGGCGCCGGCTTGCTGATCTGCCTGATCCCGATGATGACCTTGCTGCCGGTGATGCTCTTGCGCGGGCGGCAAAATGTGATCGACCACGCCTATGGCTCGCATGCCGATCGGCGGGCTCAAATCGAGCGGCTCTGGTTAAAACGCCCGGTTATGGTTGCGATCATCGCGCTCGTGCTCTGCGGACTGGCCGGCTGGCAGGCGCGCAAGGTTTATTTCGATTACAACTTGTTGAATATGCAGACCCGCGGCCTGCCGGCTGTGGTGTACGAAAACAAACTCATCAACTCCGCATCCAAGTCGGTCCTCTTCGGCGCTGTGGTGGCGGATACACTCCCGGAGGCGGTGGCCTTGGAGAAGAAAATAACGCCCCTTTCCAGCGTCGGCAGCGTCGAGTCCATTGCCGGTTTGATGACCGAAGACCAGACCAAGAAATTGGCCCTGATCAAAGAGATCAAACAGGACGTCGCCCCCATTCATTTTGCCCTGATTGACCTCGAACCTGTCGATATCCAGCAGTTGAACCAGACCCTGTGGGTATCGCAGGGATACCTGGGCTGGGCACTGGCCAGCCTCGAGGGCAACAACAACGAAGCCGACCTGGCGCGCCACCTCCAAGCACTCCGCCAGGCGGTGGTCCGGTTGCGCAGCGATATGGTCCAGAGCGACGTTGCCAACCCGTCAATGAAACTCGCCGCCTTTCAGCAGGCCTTGTTCAATGACATCCGCGAGACCTTCAAGGCCATCAAGAACCAAAACGACAGCGGCCCGTTGCGCGTCGAGGACCTGCCGCCGGCGATTCGGAACCGGTTTGTGGGCGTGCATGGCAAATTCCTCTTGCAGGTTTATCCCAAGAAAAATGTCTGGGAACGGAAAAACCAGGAGGTATTTGTCCAACAGCTCCGCCAGGCCCTCGATCCCCATGACACCGGCAAACCAATCATCACGGGCACGCCGGTGCAGCTCTACGCCTATACCACCTTGCTCAAGCAAAGCTACGAACAAGCCGCCGTTTATTCCCTGATAGCCATCGCCCTCTTGGTTCTCATTCACTTCCGGAACCTGATGAGTGTTGTTTTAGGACTGCTCCCCGTTGGGATTGGCGCCCTCTGGACGGTGGGATTGATGGGGTGGGCGGATATCCCGTTTAATCCGGCCAACATAATGATGCTGCCCCTGGTGATAGGCATCGGCGTTACCAATGGAATCCACATCCTGAACCGGTTCGCCGAAGAACAAAACCCAGGCATTCTGGCGCGCAGCACAGGCAAGGCGGTGCTGGTTTCCGGGCTTACCACCATCGCCGGCTTCGGCAGCTTGATGCTGGCCAAGCACCAAGGCATCGCCAGCCTGGGCTATGTCATGGCAATCGGCACGGCGGCGTGCATGGTTGCCGGCTTAACCGTCTTGCCTGCCATCATCAGCCTCATGTCTCGGTTGGGGTGGACACTAAAAAACCCAGTGGCGAAAATGCACATTCGACACTGGGTCGGGAGGAACCGAGGCAAAGACCTCAATTGACTACACCCCAGGGTAATCCGAAACGGGTGATAAAGTCAAACTATTTAAGAGTAAATATTGCGATAATCGGTGTGCCGAGGGCCAGCAGGACCGTCATTATCGTTAACGCCCTCCGCGGAATCTACCGCTGTTCCCACTAACCCGAGCGATTTGATGTTGATTTCCCATGGATTTCCCCGCCTAATCGGCGGGAGAAAACAGGTCGCCCTGTTTTGGCGATGGCAACATCGTCGCCAGTTGGGGAAATCCGATTATAATGAGTTGGAATGCATCGAGTTGCCGAGGGAGCAAGCCGGGATTGTGTCCTCGGCGGAGCGTGGTCCGGTCTCTGTTGTCCACGGCTATCGCGTTTTTCCTTTCCCTATGTGCGGTTCGTACTTCGGCCAGTGAATTGTCTGCCGGGCCGCTGGTGGACCACTTCAAGCTGACGCTGGCTTCGGGGGACCGAGTGGAGGCGCTGGGGCCATTGTTGCATTATGAACGGGTTGGAAACCGAGCCGAGTGGGGCGTGGCGCCGTTGCTCTCTTATCGATCCGAACCGGACTTGGAATTGGAAGGTATCGACTTGTTTTACCCGATCTGCACCTATCATCGGTTCGGCTCGGAGTATCGGCTGCAATTGTTTCAGATCATCAGCTTTTCCGGCGGGCAAACCCAGGCCGAAGCGCCCGTGAAACGGACCTCGGTCTTTCCTTTCTATTTTCAGCAGCACTCTCGGGATACCAACCTTAATTATACCGCCGTTGTCCCCTTTTATGGCGAGATCAAGCACCGGTTCTACCGTGACGATATCAAGTTCGTCATGTTCCCGCTTTATGTGCAGACGCGCAAGAAGGACGTGGTGACCGATAACTATCTGTTTCCGATCTTCCATCGACGGCACGGCGAAACCTTGAGCGGCTGGCAGGTCTGGCCGCTAGCCGGCTATGAGCACAAGGGAGTCACCGCCATAACCAATAGCGTAGGCGAACTCGAAACAGTGGGCGGCCACAAAAGATTCTTTGCGTTGTGGCCCCTGTTTTTCAATCAGACGACCGGGATAGGCACCGATAACCAGGAGCGCTTCCAAGCCGTGTTGCCGCTGTATACCTGGCAGCGTTCACCAAAGCGCGATTCCACCACCTGGCTCTGGCCTTTGATTACTTATACCAACGACCGCAAAAGGAAATATCGCGAATGGGATACCCCCTGGCCATTGATTGTCTTCGCCCGCGGCGAGGGAAAAACCGCGAACCGCGTCTGGCCCTTCTTCAGCCAGGTCCAAAGCACCAACCTCGAAAGCGATTTCTACCTGTGGCCAATTTATAAACACAACCGCCTCAAGGCCGAGGCTGTCGAACGCGAACGAACACGCATCCTCTTCTACCTCTATTCGGACACCATCGATAAGAGCCCGGGACCAGGTCCGGCGAAGATGCATCGGACGGACCTATGGCCGCTGTTTACCGCTTGGCGCGACCAGGCAGGGAGCGAGCGGTTGCAGGTGCTGGCCCTACTGGAACCGTTCTTCCCCAAAAACGGAAAAATTGAACGCAATTATTCGCCCCTCTGGTCGATTTGGCGCTCGGAAAAAAACGGCGAGACCCACGCTGCCAGCCAGTCGTTCCTCTGGAACCTGTATCGGCTCGATACTGCGCCAACAATGCGAAAGTGTTCGCTTTTGTTTGGGCTGTTCCAGTATTATTCCGGGCCGGAAGGCAGAAGCTGGCGTTTGTTCTATTTGCCGCTGGGCAAGGCTAAAGGCGCGGGCGTGACGCAATCGAAGGGCTGATTGATATGTTCGAGAACCTCGGCGAGATGCTTATCTTTTTCTGGCGCACCGTGAAGATGCTGCCGCAGGTTTGGCGGCAACGACGAAAGGTGATGGACCAGCTTTTCGAGATTGGCAATGCCAGTCTTCTGATGGCCTGCGTCCTTTCGCTGTTTATCGGCGGCGTGCTGGCCCTGCAAACCGGGCCGGTCCTGGTGGATCGGGGCCTCTCGAGTGTCATCGGCGGGATCGTGGGCCTCTCGATGTGCAAGGAGTTGGCGCCAGTGATGATGGCCGTGCTGATCGCGGGACGGATAGGATCGGCAATGGCGGCCGAGATCGGCTCGATGCAGGTCTACCAGGAGATAGACGCCCTGCGCACCATGAATATCGATCCCATCTCCTACCTGGTTTTGCCGCGCTTGGTGGCCATCAGCAGCGCCCTGCCTCTCCTGGTGATTTTTTCCATTTTGGTAGGCTGGATCGGCGGCGCCTTGGTTTGCGTTTACAACCATAACATCGGCGTCTCCTTTCATAGCTACTTCGCCAACCTGCGCCAAACGGTTGAACTGGGTGATTTCATCAACGGCTTGTTCAAGAGCTGGGTGTTTGCCGTGGTGATCGGCATCGTTTCCTGCCACCAGGGCCTGCTGACCGCCGGCGGACCGCGCGGCATCGGACTCTCCGTCACCAAGGCCGTGGTCAATTCGCTGGTCCTGATCCTCATCCTTGATTACTTCCTCACCCGAGTCCTGATCTCGATCTAGAAATGACTGCTTCCTCCCCAACCCAATATGGCGTCGATGTCCAGGTGCGCGGCTTGCAGAAGAGCTATGCCGGCCAGCCCGTCCTGCAGGGAATTGATCTCGAGGTTGCTGCCGGCGAGATTTTCGTGATCATGGGACCCAGCGGGAGCGGCAAGTCCGTCCTGCTGAAGCATATTGCCGGATTGGAAACGCCCGATGCCGGCGAAATCCTTATCGCCGGGCATCCCATTAAATCGGCGGGCTCGTTGAACCACTATCGGCTGGCGATGGTTTTCCAGTCGGGCGCGCTGTTGAACTCGCTGAGCGTGGGGGAGAATGTGGGGCTGTATCTGTCCGAACATCGGATTAAGCCACAAGCCGAGATCGACCGGATTGTAAAGCAAACACTTGAACAGGTCGGATTGAAAGGGATCGAGAATCGCAACCCCGCCGAGATCTCCGGGGGAATGAAGAAGCGGGTGGCTATCGCCCGCGCCCTGGTGACGGAACCGCAACTGATCCTATACGACGAACCGACCAGCGAGTTGGACCCGTTGATTGCGGTGACCATCACCGAGGAAATACTGAGATTGAAGCGTCAGTTTTCCGTCACCTCGATGATTGTCACCCATGATCGCAGCCTGGCCTTCGGGGTGGCGGACCGGATTGCGATGATCAGCGATGGGCGAATCCTGTTTGTTGGCCTGCCCGGCGAGGTCAAGGCCAATCCGAATCCCATGATCCAGAAGTTTCTAACTGCGAAATTTGATCAAGAAAAGGAAAGGAAAACCATATGAAAAACACCTTGGAAACGCGTTTGGGCATTTTCTTCGCCCTGGCGTTTGTTGCCGCGATCATCATCATCGAGATGCTGGGCGGTTTGGAATTTCTGAAAGGCGGATACCCTATTCGTGCCCTGTTCAACACCGTGCACGAGCTCAAGGTGGGTGACCCGGTGAAAATGGCCGGGGTCCAGATCGGCACCGTCGAGCGCATCAACCTGTCCGGCATCAAGGTCGAGGTCACCATGAAGATCGAGAGAAGCGCCCCGGTGAAAACGGACAGCAAGGCCACCATCAAATTCCAAGGTTTGCTAGGCCAGAATTACGTGTCGATCAGTTTCGGGGCACCCACGGCCCCGAATGTCGAGTCGGGCGCGGAGTTGGTCACGACCGAGCAAGTGGACCTGAGCACGTTGATGGCCAAACTGGACAGCGCGGCTTCGCAGGTCGAGGGCATGACGAAGACCTTCAGTGGTGAGAACTTCAGCAGTCTGCTGGGGCCGTTCACCGATTTCCTCAAGGAAAACAAAGGCAAACTGAACGATATGCTCAGCAACCTGCAGACTGTTTCCGAGGAAATCGCCAAGGGCCAGGGGACCATCGGCAAACTGATTACTACCGATACCCTTTACCAGACCGCTCTCAACACCGTCAGCAACCTGAATGGAACCACCAGTGACATCCGTAGCGTGGCGGACCAGGCCAAACTAACCATCAGCAACATCAACGAAGGCCGCGGCACCATTGGCCGGCTTGCCACTAATCCGGCCCTCTACGATGAAGCCACCAACGCAATGGTGAACCTGCGGGATATCCTCCAGAAAATCAATCGCGGCAACGGCACGATTGCCCAATTGATCAACACCAACGATTTTTATAAAAATGCACGGTTGACCCTGCAAAAGGTGGATAAAGCCACCGAAGGCCTGGAAGACCAGGGCCCGCTCTCCGTGTTGGGCATCGCCGCCAATAGCTTGTTCTGAATGAAAAAACAGGCCGGAATCTTGTTGGTTGACGATCACGCCATTCTGCGGGAAGGCTTGGCGCGGTTGATCGACCAGGAATCGGACATGCACGTCTGCGGCCAGGCCGGTGACTCCCACGAAGCCTTGCGGTTGTTGGAAGAGTTGAAGCCCGACCTTGCCATTGTGGACATTTCCTTGGGAGGCAGCCACGGACTCGAGCTGATCAAAGATATAAAGGCTCGCTGGCCGCGCCTGCCCGTGCTCGTGCTCTCGATGCATGACGAAGCGCTCTTCGCCGAACGCGCCCTCCGCGCCGGTGCCAGGGGTTACATCATGAAGCAGGTGCCTTCGGTTGAATTGCTCGCTTCGCTTCGCCGGGTGTTGCGCGGCAAGTACTACCTCAGCGAGACCATGACCCGGCAGCTCCTGGGCCAATTCGCCGACGGCCAACACGCCAAGGGCACCTCCCCACTCGCTCGCCTCAGCAACCGCGAATTCGAGGTGCTCGAACTGATTGGACGGGGCAACCGCACCCGCCAGATCGCGCAGCAGATTCACGTCAGCGTCAAGACCGTCCAGTCCCATCGCGAACACATCAAGGAAAAGCTCCGGCTCCAGGATGCCGTCAGCCTGGTCCGGTTCGCCGTCCAATGGGTCGAGTCCCAGAAAGAACAATAGCATCCGGGTGGCGCGGCATCGTCGCCCTCCATCTGCCACAATTTCGGTAGGAGGGACGTGCCGTCGCGCCTCCCTGGTTTCCGTTGGACACGCACCCAAAAAGGAAAACGGGTCTCACTCGAATGCGTGCCTGCCGGAATTGGGCCCTCTTATTGTGACTGAGGGCCGCATAAATAAAAATTGCCTTCGTCCGAATAAGCAGTACGTTATCCTCGATTAGACTTACTGTCGATCTTCATGACACGGTGAATCTTTAGCTGAATAAATCTTCAGCGATGATTCGAAACCCGACGAGCGGGAACGGTCGGAAAAGAACAGCATGTCCAAGAAACTAAAATCATAATGAATTCTAAGTTGTATGTGGGAAACCTATCCCACAACGTCACTGAAAACGATCTCCAGGATTTGTTTTCAAAACATGGTCCGGTTACCGAGGTCAATCTTGTGCTCGACCGGATGACCGGCCAGCCACGTGGATTTGCCTTTGTGAGCATGGCAACACCGGAAGGCGCACAAGCCGCCATCTCAGCCCTTAACGGCACTGAAGTGCAAGGCCGCGCCTTGACAGTAAATGAGGCTCGCCCCCGCGAGGAACGTTCACGTGAGTCATCGAGCCACAGTCGCGGTCCGCGCCGCGATTACGGCCATCGAGGCTAATTCAAAACCAGAGATCAATTAGGGACGAGCTGCGCTCGTCCTTTTTTTTCATTGGGAGTGCGGACGAGTTTATGGAAGCGACGTCTTGCGAAAGGTATTGTTTCAGCTCGTTGAACAGCCAAGATTGAGTCTATTGCGCGGGCCTGGTTGCATCTCTATTCGGCCGAGAATTTGTAGATGGTCAACTGGTGATAGGTCTGGCCGGGCCGAAGGATTATCGAGGGAAAATTGGGATGATGCACCGCATCGGGAAAATGGTCGGCTTCGAGGCAGAAACCGTAGTGTTTCTTGTAAACGATGCCACGCTTCCCCCGCAGGGTGCCATCGAGGAAATTGCCGGTGTAGAATTGGACACCGGGCTCGGTCGTGTACATTTCCATGACCCGGCCTGATTTGGGTTCGAGGACCCGGGCTGCCAAGGCCAGCGACTTGCCACCGCTATTCAGCACGTAATTGTGGTCATAACCGCCCGGATCTCCGGTGAGCTGGTCGATGCGCGCTCCAATCGGAGTCGGCGTGGTAAAGTCCATTGGCGTGTCCTTGACCGCCTTGATTTCGCCGGTCGGGATCAGGGTGTCGTCCACGGGGGTGTAATGGTCCGCTGCCAACATCAGGACGTGCCCGAGAATATCGCCATTGCCCGCCAGGTTGAAGTAGCTGTGGTTGGTGAGATTAACGGGTGTGGCCTTATCAGTGGTGGCAGTGTATTGAATCTTGAGCTCGTTTTGAGCGCTCAGCGTATAGACCACCTCAACCAACAGGTTTCCCGGATAACCTTCCTCACCGTCGGGGCTGAGATAGGTGAACCGGACACTTGCGCCGTCGTCGTTCACGATCGATTCGGCCTTCCACACCACCCGGTTGAATCCCTTCAGACCGCCGTGCAGATGATTGGGGCCGTTATTGATGGCCAAAGTGTATTCCTTGCCGTCCAAGGTGAACTTCCCGCGGGCAATCCGGTTGGCGACGCGTCCGATGGTCGAGCCAAAATAGGGATGATCGGACAGGTATTGCGCGAGACGGTTGAAGCCCAGGACGACGTCGCCCGGCCTGCCTTTTCGGTCCGGCACGCGCAGTTCGGTGAGAATAGCGCCATAGGTAATCACCTTGGCGGTCATCCCTTTCAAGTTGGTCAACGTATACTGATCGATCACCGTCCCGTCCGGCATCTTGCCGTATTGGGTTCGTTTAACGCTGACGGTGCCTGCCCCGGCGCCGGATAACGCATCCGGAGCCGCCAAAGCAATCATTATGGACACCAACAACACGCAAATCGAACTGAACCAGGATCGGCCTTTCATAAATCGTTTCCAAAATGATTCTAAATACATAGTTTCCACTTTCCGGCCCTTGCCAGACCCAATAGCCATTCAGACATATTTTTCTATCAGATTTCCCTGGGCGGTCAAGACTGCCTTCATTCGCCCGGCCGCGCCGGGCTCGAGGGGGAAGGCATTGGCAGAGAATCATTTGGATAAGGCAACGATGTAGCGTTGAAAGCGACTCGATTCCTTGGGCAACTCGAGGTCGACATAAATCTGATGGAGGTTGGCGCACATCCGCAGCAACATCCGTCGCGGGCTTACCGGTGCCAGGTAACCTTCGAGGTAGCCATGGCCGGATTGCAGCAGGTACTTGATGCACTCCGCCTTGGTCAGCAGTTTGCCGCGGTTAAAGGCGTCGATAAAGGTCTCCCCGGTGGACGATTGATAGCGGCATAGGAAATGCCCCGGCATCCCGATCCCAACCACCGGCAGACGCAAGCGGCGCGATATCAGCAGGAATAACAGGCACAACGTGATGGGATTCCCCAGGCGCCGGTCCAATACCCGGCTGAAATAGCTGTTTTCCGGGTCGTAATAATTCTGTTCATTCCCGGTGAAGCCGAGTTCGCCAAACAGGTATTGATTGATCGTCGCCAATATCTTTTCGGCCCCCGCCTGGCCGGCCAACCGGTCCCGCAATTCCGCCGCATAACCGTCCAACAAGGCTTGATACGCCGCGACGTTGATGTCCGGATATAGCGTCTGCGCCAGCAGCCAAGCCCCCAGCTCCACATCGAGGTCCTCCCCCAGCGTACGACAAAATCCCATAAACCGCCGGTCGGCTTCCTGGCGCGACAGGTAGTGAATGATTTCCTGCGCTCGCCGGCGCAGAACCGGGTCGCGCGCCAAGGCAAAGGGCCTCAGCCAAGCGATCGAGGATTTGCCATAGGAGAGAATGGTGCTGCGGATGGTCCGATATACGGCCGGGTCATCATCCGCCAAAAGGCTGATCAACGCATTCCATTGGCGTTCGGAAAGATGGGCCGCTAACTCGTTAATAGCAGCAGAACTCATGTGAATTCACGACAATAATGCATTAAGCCCACAAAAATTCAATACCGTAATATTAGAATCCCAAAAATTATCCTTCGCACTGCAACCTAGGAATCCGTCTAAAATAGACTCCAAACCTTGAAGGGGAATTCAAAATAGGGCGGCGTGTTGGGGAATGAAAGGAGCGTGAAGCGTGAAACGTGAAGCGTGGGAGCGTGAGGAGCGTTGGAGCGTTTAATATGGAGTGCGCCACCGGAGCGAAGCGGCCACGGCCCTTTGAGGAGGCAAGCTTATGGCCGCAGCGCTCCCTGCGGTTCCCCGCTCCTCCCGCTCCCAAGCTTCACGTTTCACCTTTCACGCTTCACGCTCCCCACGCTCCCTACGTCTCGACCGCAAACGCCGGCTTGCGAGTCTGCCATTTGCCTTGCGTAAAGTCCGGGCATTTCACCGGGTAACTGCCGCGGGCGATCGATTCGAGCGAAAGCGGGATTACCGCGCTCATTATCACCGAATCATAAACGTCAACCGGCGTTTGCGTGGCTTCCCGAACCGCACGTATGAAATGCTCGAGTTCGAGCACATCGGTGCCGCCATGGCCGGCGTCGCCGGACTCGGCCTTCAGGGCCTTCCACCAGGCGTGATCGTACTTTTCCTGGTAGGGACCAAACGGTTCCCATTGTTCATAGGCAGGGCTAACGCCCTGAATATAGACGGCGTTACGTTGCTCGTTGTAGAGACCGCGTGTGCCCTGAATCTCCCAGCGATTGTCATAGGGACGCGGCAATTGCATGTCATTATTGATGACGATGGTGTTGCCCTTCACCGTTTTAACCACCGACGTGATGATATCGCCTTGGGCGTATCGCCGCCGGGCACTGGGGTAATCGGGCCCGTATTTTTCGGCCAGTTGCAGGTTCAGGCCGAGCGACCGGGTAGCGGTTGAAGTAAGGTAATCAAACCGATCGCCGCAATTGATGTTCATCCAGCTCAAGACCGGCCCCAGGCTGTGGGTTGGATACTGGTCGGCATTGTGCCGCGCCAGGTGTTCTGCGCTCCAACGCGGATTCCCCTTGGCGTCGAAGTACCAATAAACACAGTTGTGCGAATGAGCGCAGTGGCAATGGACGATCTCGCCGAACAAGCCTTGGCGAATCATGTTGAGCACGGCCAGGTTGTCCCGCCGGAAGCTCCAATTCTCGAGCATCATGCACGGTTTTCGCGTCAATTCCGCGGTTCGGACCAGGTCCCGGCATTCTTCGATGGTAATCGCCGCGGGAACCTCGACTCCGACGTATTTGCCCGCCTTCATGCCGCACACCGCCATGGTCGCATGCCATTCCCAGGGCGTGGCAATGATCACCGCAGCTAAGTCCGCGCGGTCCATCAACCGCTGGAAGTCCTCATCGCCTCGGGTATATAATTCCGGTTGCGGGCGGCCACTGTTTGCAATCATCCCCTGCGCTCGCGTTGCCGCTGCGGTATCAATGTCGCAAACAGCCGGCACCTGAATCCCCTTCATGGAAAGCAGAATGCCCAGCAAACCCGTGCCGCGCCCGCCTACCCCCACCATGCCAATACGCACGACCGAATCGGGAGCGGCATGAGCGGTGACGATGGCCGGGAAATGGGCGGCAAGCGCGGTCCCTGTGGCCGCCAGGGCTGATCTTTTCACAAACACGCGTCGCGAGAGATGACTTGGCCCGGAATCAAGGTTGGAGTTCGGTTTATTCATAGCCTTTGCAGTTTAGTAGTTCGCCGTCACGACGACTCTGCCCTTCAGATTCTTCAGCTCGATCGTTTCCTTGGCCTGGTCGAACCGGACCCAGTCCTTTCCGTTCACCGTCACGCTCTTGATGAAGCTGGACTTGGGATGGCGGAAGCGGAGGATCACACTCTGGGGCGGGTTCTGGGCGGGCATCTCGATGGTGGCCTTGATCTGGCCATTGTCAACGTCCGAGACAATCTCATAATCCAGCATCCCAAAATACGTCGGCGCGTTCTTAACCGAGATTTTCTTGCCCTGCTCGAGCCAGGCTCGAGGTGTGGCGCGGGCGAGCCACAAAGTGTCCCCCTCCTCCATCACCAACAAGTCTCTGAAGTTTTCCATGAACCATCCCGCAGTCCCATTGTCGGGTGCATCACACTTTGAATAACTACCCAAATGCCCCCATTCCCACAATTTCCCGTCGGCGCCCACCATGGCGGCGTATGAGTTCATCCAGAACCGCAGGAAGTTCGGCACATCATCCTGAAGCAGGTAGATATTGGCGTTATGCGATGCCTTGGGAAAACTTCCGCCATAACAATTCCAAAACCACGTCTCGTCCAGCGCTTGGCCGGACTTGACCGATGTCGTTATTTCGTCCGCCACGTGCAGGATACGGCGGATGTTGGATATGAGCATGTAAGATGTGACATCTGGCAAAGCTCCCACTTCCTCCATCACGTTCAGCGTGTCAACCATGCGAATGTCGTTGGCATCAAGCGCGGCAAATGGTTCAGCCAGGGGCAATGCCCCCACGATAACGTCGCATTGGGGCCGCTGCGGAGCGCCGAACTCGAGATTCAGCAGCACTCCACCGGTATAGGCGGCAGTGGGAATAAAGCTGTGGTAACTGCCGTCGCGCCCGAGGCGGACCGGCGCCAACGCCGTGTCCCGTTCCACCGCCCGGCGGATGTCCTGGCGAAATGCCTCGGCCTCGGCGTGATACTTCCGCCCCGCTGCCGCATCAAACTCCGCCACCGCATCGGCAAACCGCTGCACGCCCTGGAGCGCAAAGGCATCGTCAAAATAGTACCAACGCCAGTCGCAGCACGGCAAAGCGTAATCACCCAACATGCACGGCGGCATAAGACCGGCCACCAGGAGGTCCTGCCGGTTGGGGATGTCCTTCATGTAAAGCTTCCGCTGCCGCAATATCCAGTCCGCCGCCGCCTGCAGCCGCTCGCGGTTCCGCTCGAACCATTCCTTGTCTCCGGTCAGAAAATACCGGTCCGCCATGCCGAACAGGAGCCTGCCCGTCGAGGCGTGCGTCCCGTCGTGACTGTATCCCATGTCATGGCGCATGCTCGTCGCCCACTCGAGGGCGCCCTTGCCATCTACAAAATCGCCCTCTGACTTCGCGCCGGGCGCCTTCAGGAAATGCTGGTAGACTTGGTCCGCCTCATCGTGCAGACCCACCATGTCCATCTCGTGTGCCACCCGGCCCACCTCAAACGCCAGCCCTCCCCACATGTGCTTGCCTTGCAGCTGAAACGACGCCGCCCGCCATGCCGCCGTCCAACCCGGGTCGGGCAATTCCACCTGCATGGGAGGGTCTTCAACCTGGGGAAACGGCGGAAGGGCAGTCCCGGCCGGGCAGGTCGACAGCCGGACCTTGCGCATGAGTTCCTCCCATGAGGCGGGCTCGCGATGTTCACGGGTCATTTGGCGAATGCCTTCGAGATGCCGGGCCGCCAATTCAACGGCAAATTGGCGGGCCGTTTGCCCGCTGCCCGCCTTAGCCAAGTAAACACCCTGCTCGGGGATCAGAACCGGCCCATTCTCGAGATCGGCAATGCGAACGGTAAAACCGGAGGTCCGGGTCCAGACCGTCACCCGGCTGTCGAGGGCGGACCGACCGCCCGAGGCATACAGCAACGGCACCTCAATCCCGCGCCGCGTGTCACCCACAGCCCGCGATTGCCAGCTATGCGCCCCGGTCACCGTGGTTCCCTTGTCCTCCGCCAAGGGGGCGATGGGACCGATGACGCTTAAATACCCCTCGATGCGCCCGTCAAAGCCAGTCGCCTCGGTCCCGGCCTGGAAACCCCATTCCAGTTCAACATTCATCCGTTTCCATACCCCGATGGTCGGGCTGGTCACGCGGATGCTTGGGACGACGCGCTCGACGTTGCCCGGTGATTCTGCGTCTTCATAAAAGACGGCGACCATTTCCGTAGCCGCATCGACGCGGAAGCTAAAGGCCCAGTCCATTTGGGAAACCGGACCGCTTTTATAAGTCCACGTATGCCCATCGCTTGATACGGTTGGAATGCTGAGTATCTTATCCACGGTCCATCCGAACCAACCGTATGACGTGGGATAGACCCGGACCTCAACGTCTTCCGGCGAGGGTATCTTCTGAGCATTGGCAGGCCATTGCAGCTCCACCTGGTACTCCGACAGACCACCACTCCAAAGCAAGCCCGCCTGCAATCGGCCTTTGGGCACGGGGGGTAATGGCCTGAGTAAGTCGGGCATCTGATAATACAGACTTTTCAAGTCTTTCTCGGGCATTTCATGGAAAGCTGTCCGGTAAACCTTGTCTATCCGCTCGAGGCGATGGGGGATAAAATACGCTTCAGGTTTCTCTTGCACCGCCCGATCAGCGCGCCATTCATACGCCCACGGCGCAATGTCGACCGGCTGGCCTTCGAGTCTGTCCAGCGCGGTTTTAGACGCCGGCGCCGGTTGAGGACATGCGTCTTGCGCCGCCGACGCTGCGCAGACGATCGTTATGGCTAGCACCGCTGCCATTGCTAATTGGATGACTCGATTATTCATGGATTCCGCCTTTCCGTTAAACGCGCTCGGAGCCTTGTTCAACTGGGGTCAATCTATAAAAACGCCTTTGATACGCCGCGAGATTCGCAGAATGGTCTTCGCCAAGGTTCATGCATCGAGCCTATGCCAACCTCAAATAGCGTCAATCAGCAAACGGTTAGCCAGCGAACGCCAAGCGGATTTGGAAATCCGCGGCACAGCAGGCTCGTAGATCTAGTAGCGTTTCCGAGCCACGTGCGTTCGGGCCGGTTGGGATCAGGTTTTCCATGATGTTGCGACGGCGATGAGGCCTTCCGTAATAGCCAGGCGCGCGATCCACTTGCCTTGGCCGTCGGAGGACCAACTGCGGGATTGGATTTCAGCCACGCTGCCGAGCAAGAGCGCCAACAGGCCCAGCACAAGGCTCAATGCCGCCCAGGACCGCGGCAGCAGGATTCCGCTCGATAAG
>JAMCZD010000288.1:4571-6598 GCA_023473405.1 Candidatus Omnitrophota bacterium | reverse complement strand
CGGTTAGATCGGCGGAAGTATCCGCGCGGTGAGAAAATCAGCGATCAGCAACTGGCTGATCTCAATATTACTCCTATGCGGTTTCATGGAGAATGGAATTACATCATCCGACCAAGGGCGGATGTTATGTTGTAAATGTTATTTATTGACACTCCCTTACGTGGCGATGCCCTTGGATTCTCTGGGGCAGCGGATTTTCGCGCAGGCCTGACTCGAACGATGTTCGCCGGGGTAACACTAGGGTGCGGTCGGCGTGATTTCGTGCTTTCGCTGGGAACGGCCCTTATCGGTCGTGTGGTACGGATTACCGTGATTCTGTTTGGCGTTGATTTTTATTAGACAAATCCAGCTACGGCGCGCGTCATAGTTGCAGATGCCGGCGCCCATTGAATTTGAACGATTGTACGATGACCACGCGCAGGCCCTATTTTCCTTTCTCCTCGATCTGACCCGCAACGAAGCTGACACCCGCGATCTGCTCCAGGAATTGTTCGTCAAACTGGCCCAACGGCCTGCCCTTCTCGATTATGTCCGGGATCACCGCGCCTTCCTGTTGCGCCTGGCACACAACCTGGCCATTGACCTGTTCCGGCGTCGCAACATCGACGAACGGCACCGCGAGCAACACGCCTCTGAGTCGATTTCGCTTTTCGCGCCGACGCAGAATACCGATGAGCGCACCTTCCGTGATGCGCTCGCCACCGCCTTGGGTGAACTTCCCACCGAGCAGCGGGCGGTGGTGCATCTAAAATTGTGGGAAGAATTGTCGTTCGAGCAGATCGCCGCGCTGCTGGACATTCCGTTAAACACCGCCGCAAGCCGCTATCGTTATGGATTCGTGGGTCTTATCAATCACCAACCATCTCGCTGCCTGGTATACCGCTTTCATGCAGGCCACGAACTCCTCCACTCACCCCAAGCCCGTCGTTGTTTCGACCAAGGTTGACCTTCGGCAGGCCGCCACCGGTGTCCTGGCCGGGCTATCCGAGTGTAATCCGGTGCTCGAGGAGTTCCGCAAAGCGAGCAAGAGACCGTATTCCCGCTTTAACCTTACTTATGGATCGCAGTCTTCGTCGCCCGCTTTAGTGCCCCACCTGAACCTGCTTCTGTCAGCTTGCAAGGTTCTTCGGCTTCGCGCCGTGGCCGAGTTGACCTTGGGGCAAACCGATGCGGCCTTTGACGATGTCTGCTTGACTTTCGATCTGGCCGATGCCATTCGCAATGAACCCTTGGTCATGTCTTATTTGACTCGAATCTCGGAGTTGTTCCAAACCATCTGGCCGATCGCCGAGGGCCTGAGCAGGCACCAATGGTCTGAAGCCCAGTTGAAAGCCTTCCAGAACCGCTTGCAGCAGTTGAACCTGTGCGGAGACGCACGACATGCACTGGCAGCAGAACGCGTTTTATCGGGGATCATTCCCATCGATCGATTGCGCCGCTCAGCCAATCGAGGCCCCATGCTTGACCGGCTCTATGTCCTGCCTGACGGTCCTCAGGGAAAGAACATCAGGGTCCTGGCGTCAGTCATTCCGCGCGGCTGGTTTTATCTCGAGCAACTCAATTTTGCCCGTCTCTACGAGGAATACGTCTTGCCAACCATCGATGCCGCTCATAACGAAATCACTCCCACTGCCGATCGAAGACTCACCGCGCAATTTGAGATAGGGCCAGGCCATTCGGATCTCCATTGGTTTCTGCGCCATGAGCTTATCTTACACGGTATCGTGCGAAATATCTGGCGGAATATGTGGCAAGCGGACTGGGTCGCCTCGGTTCAAGCCGGATTGAACTCCGCTACCCTGGCGTGCGCCCTGGAACGATATCGCCTAGCTCACGGGCAATTCCCTGATTCGCTGAACGCGTTGGTCCCTCGGTTCATTGAGAAGGTTCCGCACGACATCATCAACGGCAAACCGCTCCACTACCGACGGACCCAGGACGGACAATTCATCCTCTACTCGGTTGGCTGGAATGAAACTGACGATGGCGGAACGGTGGGGCGCCACCTGAATACCGACGATTTGGTC
>JAMCZD010000288.1:3590-4561 GCA_023473405.1 Candidatus Omnitrophota bacterium | reverse complement strand
AGCTGAATACGGAGGATTGGGTCTGGAGCAATTCCGACATCGATCAAAAAATCGTTATCACTACGAATACGGTCAGGAGAATGTACTTTTTCATTGGCGCTGCAATTTAGATGTCTTGTCTGGATTGGTCAATGATCCGTGAAAAAGAAGGTCAAATTGGCCCGCTGACAATCCCGGTAAGCGATCCGTGGCCGGCAAGCAACCGGGCGCCTCCTCGATGGTTGAAGGAAACTGATCCTGATGCGCCTTGGCATACAAGATAAGCGCTAGACACCATCGCTTTGCATCATCCATCTTGTCATGGCCAATTTGCTGGTCGCGCTCGAGTGCGGGGTCCACTTCTGGCGTTTGCGGATTCGCCCCGGTGCTGGCCAACGCTGCCCGCAGTTGCTGATTCTCTATCCGCAATTGGGTGAGCTCATTGGTTTCTTTACGAAGCATGCCCACTTCACCCCGTAACTTCAGGAGTTGCGTATATTGATCCGACGCGAGCGAACCATCCGCGTGGGCGATCCTGTTCGAAAGCTGCCGGTTTTCGGCAACTGCCTGAGCCAGTTGCGTCTTTTGTTGACGAAAGACTTCGTCCTGCTCGCGCAACCTGGCTTGGGCATGATGTTGAACGGCCAGTGACGCCGCCACACCGGCCAGGACCAGGGTCCCGATGATGCTTGTTTTGAACTTGATCGGCATACTAGGCATGGTCGGTAACTCGGGGGTCAGACCATATCAAGTGCTTGGGGGTCAGTTACTTGTGGAGTTCGATGACGTTACAGAAGGTGCTTGCAGCCGCTTTTGGCCGCCCGTTTTCGCGGCATACGGAGTCCCCTATGCGGCGTGGTGGACGGGATTGTGCCTCAGGCCTGTCCGGCTGAAGTCTCTTATTTCGCCCGGCGCAAGCCTTCGGCAGCCTTCAAACGACTGGATGAAAGCGGCAAGACAGGCCGGGGCGCCGATAGCGCCCAGTCTGTTTC
>JAMCZD010000288.1:0-3580 GCA_023473405.1 Candidatus Omnitrophota bacterium | reverse complement strand
TGGAGCCAAGGAACAGGTGCCACACGAATCGAACGGGTAAAAATGGAATTTGTAACGTGGAGAGGCCAATCTGACTGTGTTACGTCCTTTGGGATGACCCCTGCGAGGGCTTTGGGGCGGGGACGGCCCGTCCCCGCGCGCCGTGGAGACGAAGCGGCGCGATGGAAAGCGGGGACGGGGTCGTCCCCGCCCCTGTCACGTGGACGATGACGATGCTCAATTATCGTGGCATGGCGATCGGGGAGGAGACGGTTGACCGTAATCTATCCCAAATGGATTGTAATCGTTCAGCCCAGGGTTGCGAGGAACGAGCTACCCTGGGATAACATTCCTAAAATCAATCAACCCTGAAAGGTTTGAAGCAACGTCCGGCTTTCCGCCTCACTTCGGCTTTAAAAACAGCAAGTTTAAGCGAAGGATTTTGCCGTGACCGTCGTGTTCCTTTATAAAAGACCACAAATCTAATCCAGCGAACTTATGAAAAAACTCGCCTGTTTTGCCATCGGCCTGCTCACCCTGGCGCAAACGTCTCTTATAGGCCAAGGCCTGCCAGCAGGGCCTCGCGCTGTTCTTCCTCCACCTTCGCAGCCGCGGATTGCCCAGAAAGGGCCCGAGTTGACCAAATTTTACCTCGATTTTCCCGGCGGTACGCCCGCGCAATTGGTCGCGGCGATCGAAAGAGCGATGGACAAGCCGCTGAATGTCATAATCCCCCCCGAGGACGCCGACACTCAATTGCCACCACTCAAGATGAATGGCGTCGATACGCCCCAATTATTCGCCGCTTTGGAAGCTGCCAGTCGGAAAACGGTGGCGGTTAGATACGGCGGCTTTGGTCCCGGACCATATCAGCAAATTACAACGAGCTACGGATTCAAAACCGTCAATACCCCCGCATCGGATACCTCGATCTGGTATTTTTACGTCGAAAAGCCCACTCTGCCACCGGTGATTTCCAACGAAAAGGTCCTCCGGTTTTTCTCGTTGGCGCCCTATTTGGACCGCAGTTTCACGGTCGACGACATCACCACCGCGATTCAAACCGGCTGGAAGATGTCCGGCATTAGCCCGGCACCGGAGTTGAATTATCACAAGGAGACCAAGTTGCTCATCGCTTACGGCGAACCCAACCAGTTGAACACCATCGAGTCGGTTCTTAGTACTCTGCCGGCGTCCAACGTGACCAATAATGAAATCAGCCGCATGAACTCCGAAATCAAACAATTGCAGGACCAAGTCGGCCAACTGAAAAAGAAAATCTCCGCCGCGACTCCACCGCCAACCGAGGTCCCGGAAACAAAGTCTGGGAAATAGACTCCATCCAGCGGTTAATGAGTCAGCTTGGAAACAAAGGTCCAATTCTCCGGCCGCAGTTCCGCATCGCCGAACCCGGGTTCGCGCGAGGCACCGGACACGGAGGCATTGACCCGCGCGATGGCGAAAGGTGACGAAATGGCCTGGCTGAAAGAGGCGGTGCTGGCGGAATGGAACCATGAATCTCCGACCTGAAAACAAGCGATTGCTGGATGACGTGCTTTCGGAGCCCATGGCCGAGGATTTCCGAAGGGCCATGTTCGAGAAAACGTTGCGCCTGGTTCGACGTCGCCGTCGCTGGCGCCAGACGCAGTCTGTGGCAGCACTCCTGGTCGTGCTGGGACTGGTGACACTTTTGATACGGCAGCAAGATTTCACCCAGCCGCCGGTCTCGCCCGCTCGGGCGCCAGTGGCTTCATCAACCGAAAGCAGCTACAAACTCGTCCGGACCCAGCCCCTGCCGGCTAGCGCGATAGTGAGGACGCATCCCCTGCCCGCCGCGCGATTCCTTGCCTCATCGAACGCGGCCAATGTGCTCCATACCACCACCGGCAGTTATCACCTGATCAACGATGACGAACTGCTGGCCTTGGTCGCCCCCTATCCGGCGGCATTAGTCCGCACCGGTCCTCATACCGAGGAACTGGTTTTCGCCAATCCCAAAGATCAAGACAACTTCCATTAGAAGCCTAGACTCCGAGTGCCGAGGAAGCATCCCAGAAGCTGGCCAGCATGATAAACGACCACCAGGAAAATCCGTCGTCCGTAAGGGTGCCACAATAAAAAAAAGAGAGAATCCGTGAAATCGGTGAAATCCGTGGTTAAAACCAGCCTCGACCGTCCCTTCGGGGCGTGGGGCCATTGACGGGGAGGTTCCCAACTTTGAAAAGTTGGGCTATTTTCATGAGTCCCTTCGGGACGCTATGACACTGGATGACTACTGGTTCGGGCTTTATGAGATACAAACTAACTTCCGGGAATGCAGGAACCGAGTCTTCCAGGCTTTCCGGATTTCAGGTATGACCTGCCACAAGACAGCGGCGCTGATCAGAAAGGTGCTCGAGAGAAATCCTTTGACCAGCCAGACCGGTCCGCCAGTTCTGGTGACATAACCGATCAGATCACCTTCGGCAGTGATAAAACCCAACAGGTAGGCCGGTCCGCAGACCGCCTCCGGAAAAACCAAGATGCTAACAATGGCAGAGAAATACAGGTTCACCATTGGCCGCAAACTCCGAAGCTTTCGCCCAATTGGAAGGCCCCATAGTAGAAACAGGCCGAACCCGGCAAAGGTCGGTACCATCGGCCCCGCGCACGAGATGACCTCCTGTTGCCAAGGTTCGAGTTCCGGCCCCATGGTTCCGCCCGAATGCGGATGGCCATGAATTCCCCAGAAGTCGCTTCGTGCGATATCAAAGTGTCCGAACTTTATCTGGGCCAGAGCGTGTCCACCCTCGTGGAAGAGCAGATAAACAAAGATGAGGACCAAACCCAGCAGGAGAGATTGAAATGCAGCGATGCTTAGCTCACGCTTTTTTGAGTCCTTGGCTTTTCGCAATGCCACAACGCAAATGCCCGATAACGCCAAGAAACCAACGTATGTCCGAGACCAGATTTGCCATCCTGTGACATAAACCGGCTCCTCAGCCGAAATAACCGCCATCCCCCCTTTGCCTCTGATCTCCTGCCGCAAAGTCACTGTATAGGTTCCCGGCTGAATTCTCCGTCCAAGTCCAAACATGCTGGCCTTCATGCCAGAGGCGCTCGCAACAAAACCTTGGTCGCCCGAGATGAAAATCGACAACGCCTCGCGGTTTGCCTTTGTCGTTAATCCCACGTGAAACAACTCGATAGGTCGCGTGTTGGTGAAAGTTGCTGAAGCGCTTGGAATTCCTTCCGGGAGCTGCAGCTCGCAAAGGGCATTTGCTTTCAGAGCATTAAACTTGCGCGCGTCGTTTCGCTGGCCCAACAACCAGAATGTCAGCGCGCCGATCATTACTCCCACAGCTATGGCCAGTGAAACAACACGCGCGTTGTTTGAGATCATTTTCACGAGCTCAACTGCTTCCAGATAGCAAGTCTGCTTCGACGTGGCATCGCCTGTCTTCCCCCCGAACGCAAATGCTCACGTGTGTTATAGGTTACCAAATCAGCCCGCGCAACCAATACGAAAGGGAAGATAAGGAATGCAAGCGGTAGATTTGAAGACTCCTTGTCTCTTCGCGGCATTCGATCATCACGCATCAAAGGTTTCTTTGAGCAACCC
>JAMCZD010000359.1 GCA_023473405.1 Candidatus Omnitrophota bacterium | reverse complement strand
GATTACCTGGTCGCCCCAACGCTCCTGCTCGAACTTGTAATAGCTGACGATGGGCACGTCGCGAGCCTTGAAGGACGGCAATCGCTTGGACCAACCGGTCGGGATCGTGTCCCGCCCTTCGACTGTGTAAAGGAAATACTCGGAGATGCCTTCCTTGGTGATCTCAGCCGGGCGTGCCTGTATAGACTCTTCCGCCATATTCAGCATTACCGCGCGGACAGCTTGCGGAGCAGGTGCCGTGGTTGCAGCCGACGGGACCGGTTGCGGCTGAAGTGGCCCGGGCCGGCCGGCCTTGGCCAAGTCGGCAACGTTCTGCACCAAACGAATCACTCCGACCACGAGGCGGACCTGGGCGTTCTCATAGTCTTCGCCGCTGTTATTGGTGACGCGCACCGCCCCCGCCAGGTCCATTTGTTTCTCGGTCTTATTGGCCTCGACGACATAATCCGCTTCTACCGTTTCAAGAACGACAAGAAAGACAAGCTGGGGAACGAACCGCTTCCCGACGGCAGCGTGATGGCCTTTCGACGGGTGACCCCGGACGATCTGTATGCCTTTGTGGGGCGGACACAAGTGAAGTACATCCCGATCAACGAACAGGTGGACCTCGAGCTGGGCAATGACCTCGAGGTTCGAGTCAAGCCGACCCTGATGGACTGGGAGAAGGGCGACATCCGGTTCGACGACCATGGCAACGTGGCGGGTTGGATGATCAAGGAGACCTGGCAGATCGAGGTCCAGAATTCGAGGGACATCGATGTGGTGGTGGACATTCGGCGCAATTTCAGCGGCGATTGGTCCATTGCCACCGAGGCCAAATACGAAAAGGTGGACGCAAACAAGATCAAGTTCGTCCTCCCCCTCAAACCGCACGAGAAGACCGCCTTCAGCTATGAACTGACGACTCGATATGGCCTCAACGTCAATCGGTAGTTCTTGCCGGCTGTGGGGCGGACCTCTGGTCTGCCGGTTCAAGGAGCCTCTGTTTCCTAGTAATTGGTGGTGTGGGAAAGGTAGTAAGGGAGGCCCAGCCAGCCGCCAGGCGGGAGGTTTACTCCACATATTACTCTTAAGCCTTTCGCTTGCCTTGCTGGCGAGTTGCTCCACCCCGAAGCAAACCCCCGAACAGCGTTATAAAGCGGCACAGGAGTTGTTTAACCAGACTACCAAACTCTACCACCTGCCGTCAGCCCAGGCGTCCGGGGCTGAACGGGTCAAATTGCTCGAAGAAGCAGCCCGCGGGTATGAGCAACTGCTCAATCGTTATCCAGATCAGCCTTTCTGGTGCGCCCAGGCCCTGCGCAGCCTCGGCAACGTCCGCGCTGACCAGGGACGCCTGGATGACGCAATTCAATGTTACCGGAACGTAGCCAGCAAATACCCCGGCCAGGATTGGGAGGTGGTGCAGGCATGGAAATCCGCGGCTGATCTTTTGTGGGAAGACGGTAGGCGGGATGAGGCGCTTGAATTCTACCGGAAAATTGTCGAGCGATTTGATACGCCCAACGCATCACAGGTGATTCAGACCATCGTTCGCGGCGCCAAAGCCAAATTGGCTCAAGAAAACAAAAAATGATCGAACGGACGTTCGATGCTACTCGATCAATGACCGCGGCAACCCGCGTAAGCCGGTTCTAATTTCTGCCTTATTTGGAGCCCAAGGTTTGTGATGCGGGTTAGCAATCCTGCGGGCATGGCGTGGATTCTAAGCCTTTTTCTCGGCCCGAATCCTGGCCCAACGCTCCTTCATTGACTTCGCAATGTTGGCCTTCCATCGTGCCTTCTTCTCGTCCTCGACATGCGGTCCTTTCTGAGGCCTCGCAGTCGCGGTGGATTTCCGCGCCGCGTAAAGGGCCTTTCGTGAGGCCGAAATCTTCTCCCTCGTCTCAGAACTCATGGTGCGTTTGCCGCGCCGCGCGGCAGTCCTGGGAGGAGCGGCGCCACCGGTCAGAACCTGCCTCAACTCCACTTCAAGTGCCTCGATCCTCTCGCGGATGGTAACGGCCCGTTTCAGTTGGTCCACTGATAAATTGGTCATTTTTTGAGTTGTCATAAGCAATATGTATACTCTCATGCCAATTAAGTCAAGTTTAGTTTTGATTGGGCTAGCCAATGATGGTTGGAAAACGGGTAACAGGTCATTGATTAATAACAACGCTCGTAAGCTCCCACACTTCCCACGCTCTTCACGCTCCCCATGCTCTCCACGCTCCACGCTCCCACGCTCCGCTTCCTCAGTTTTTATTTGAGTGGGCCGACCGGCTCTGACATCGTGGCGCTTCAACAATGAAGCTCTCAACGCTTGATCAATTGATAGTTGTCGCGTACCTGGCCATGATCATGGGCATCGGCTTCGCCATGAAACGGCGCGCTGCCAAAGGGATGGACGCCTATTTCCTCGGCGGACGCCGTCTTCCCTGGTGGGCGTTGGCCATGTCCGGTTCTTCCTCCTACTTCGATATTACCGGGACGATGTGGATTGTTTCCATGTTCATCCTGCTTGGTTTGAAGGGGATGTGGGTGCATTGGCTTTGGGGATTTCCGCTGACGGCCTTTTACCTGGCTTACATGGGGAAATGGATTCGCCGCAGCAATGTTTTAACCGGGGCGGAATGGATGTACACCCGGTTTGGCAAGGGACCGGCCGGCGACCTGGCGCGGTTGGCCTATACCCTGTTCGCCGTCATCACCATCGCCGCTTTGCTGGGATACGGGGCCATCGGGATGGGCAAGTTCGGCGCGGTGTTTCTTCCTTTTTCACCCTTCGTTTGCGCAGTGCTCATCCTGGGCGTTACCGGGTTTTACGTGGTGGCGGGGGGATTTCATGGCATAGTGCGCGTCGAGATTGTGCAGACTCTGGTTCTAAGCATGGGAGCCATCGCCTTCGCGGTTATTGGTTACCGGCACTTTGACGCCGTGCAATTTGGGGGGCACGTGCCCAGCCAGTGGTTCTCCATTGTGCCGTCGATCCGTCCTCCTGAGCTCCAGGGCGTGGTCTCCGGAGGAACGGATTACTCACTGTTCGGCGCCCTGGTAGCGGTGTGGCTGGCCAAGGGACTGTTGCTTTGCCTCAGCGGGCCTGAACAACTCTACGATTTTCAACGATTCCTAGCCGCCCGCGATGCGCGTGATGCCTCGAAGCTGGGGGCGCTCTGGGGCGTGATTCATACCGTGCGGTGGCCGTTTGCGATGGCCATTGCAGTCCTGGCCATCATGGGCCTCGGCGACCCGGCTCTGGATGCCACTTTAAAAAGGGACCCGGAGGCTGCCTTGCCGCTCATCATTGGCACGCAACTACCGCATGGGCTCGTTGGATTCATGCTGGCGGCGCTGCTCTCAGGGTTCCTGGCCACCTTCAGCTCGACCATCAACGGTGGAGCGTCTTACCTGGTAAAAGACATCTACCAACGCTATCTGAACCCCCAGGCCGATGGGCGCGCCTTGATACGTGCCAGTTACTTCGCCTCCACCTTGTTGATCGTCGTCGGCCTGACGCTGGCTTCGTTCGGCACTTCCATCAACAACGCATTTATGGCCATCTTCGGCACCCTGGCGGCCGGCATCCTGCCACCGAATGTCCTGCGTTGGTATTGGTGGAAGCTCAACGGCTGGGGCTATGCCGCCGGGGTGTTTGGTGGAATGTTCCTGGCCTTGCTGCAAGTGGTGGGCGACAATTTTTTCTGGCGAAGCCCGACTCCTTTGTACGTTGGTTTCCCCGTTATCGCACTGGCTTCGGCCTGCATTACCGTCCTGGTGACCTTGCGCACCGCGCCCACCGAGACGACGGCGCTCGCCCGTTTCTATCAAACCGTTCAGCCCGCCGGTGTCTGGGGACCCGTGCGGCGGTACCTACTATCCATGAATCCAGGCTTTCATCGGGACGAAAATTTTGGCCGCGAGGCGCTCAACACGGTGCTGGCGGTCCTGGCCATTTGCACCCTCTACGTCGGCACCCTTTACCTGGTGCTCCATCGCCATCAGAGTGCCGCCTGGTGCTTCCTGGTCACGGCATCCATAAGCGCCGTTCTGTTCTTCACCTGGTATAAGCATTTGCCTCCTCCCGATCCACGGTCAGACCAGGAGATCGAATAAGGGCGTGGACTACTCTTTCAGGGCGTCGAACATGGCCACAATATTGGCCGGAGGAACGTCGGCCATGATGTTGTGCACCTGCTGAAATACGAATCCGCCGCCCGGCGCTAGAATCTCGACCTGCCGTCGCACATGATCGCGGACCTGCCCCGGCGTCCCGTTGACCAGGACTTCCCTCGTGTCGCATCCGCCCCCCCAAAAAACCATCTCCCGCCCGAAATCAGCCTTGAGTCCGCGGGCGTCCATTCCCTTGCAACTGATCTGAACCGGGTTGATCGCATCCAAGCCGGCATCGATAAGGTCGGGCAACAATTCGCGCACACCGCCGCAGCAGTGCAGCAATACCTTCACATCGGCCAATTCCTTGGCCCGGGCCCACATCAATTGGTGCCGGGGCTTGAAGAATTTCCGGTACATCGCCGGAGAAACCTGGGGGCCGGATTGCATGCCGAGGTCGTCGCCGAAAACGATGATGTCAATGTTGGAGCCGACGGCGCCGAGAAAACGTTCGAGGTTGGCCAGGTGTATTTCCACGACTTTGTCGAGGAAATGGTTCGCCCGCGCCGGCTCGCCCGCGAGCAGCATCAGAAAATTGTCGTTGCGGTAGAAGAACTGGCCCATCTCGAGCAGGTTACCCCCGAACAGCCCGAGAATCGCCCGGTCGGTCTGCGCGCGCAGCCGGCGCGCCCCTTCGGCCAGGAGCTCCAGACCGTCCGGTCCGTTGGTCAATGGCCCCGGCGGAGAAGCAACCGCCGTCCACATGCACTCCGAAAGGTAGTTTTCCAGGTGATCCGGATCGTCCTGGTCCTGGAATGGATAGTAAGCCTGCTCGAAATACAAGACGCCGGCTGGCATTCGGGCGATGGCCCGACCGCTTTGGTCGGAACGGATCACCCATTGGCCATTCTCGCGCTCCGGAACTGCCCAAACCGGCATAAGGCAGGGCGTCCCATCCGGCAAAACCCAATCGGCCCAGCAAGAGTCATCGAGCGCAAAGGCCCGGCCTAACTCGAGGGTATCGACGCCGAATCGCTGAAGCACGTCGTCGTTTACAACGGCTAATTGCTGAACGGGATCATAAACCCGGATAGGCCGGGTAGGCAGACCCAGATACTTCCGCAACTTTGCGTAGGCTATGGCGCTGATGCCGGAAGACCGATGGCCGGATAGGTCCACCGGCACTCGATCCGGTTCGCGATGGTTCAAGGCTGCCAATACCCGTTCACGTGAAGTCGTCATAGCTTTGCCGAATTATCTGATGCGCCCATTTAGCCACCAGGCCGGAGCGGATGCAACCCGGATATTGGGCCGATCGAAGACTCAGAACTGCGTCAATTCACGGCCTTTGGTTTCAGGCAAGGTCCACACCCAGGCGCCGGTGAGCAGGGCAAAAACCGCCGCCAGAAATATTCCTCCGCTCAAACCGTACCTTTCGGAAATTTGCGCAATGATGATCGGGGTGAAAAATTGAATCCCGCGCGCGAGGTTAAAGGCCGATCCCATCGGGCTTTGTGGCCGATCGGTGGGAAAAAGTTCCGCGAACAGCGGACCATATCCACCAAACATCCCGGTGCCGAATCCGACGAGAAACATGAAGCTCAAGATCAGCGGCGGGTAACGAACCACTGCCTCCCACATCAGAGTAATCATGACCAGGCCCAGCGCCATGATGACTGAATAGACGGAATAAGCCGGCCGCCGTCCCCACCGATCGGCCACAAAGCCGAAGGTAAAATAGCCGAGGAATCCGCCCGTCTGAGTCACCAGCATCCAAATCGCCGATTTCGCCAGGGAAAACTCGCGTTGCTGATGCAGATAACCCGGCAGCCAGGAATAGGTAAACCAATAGGCTGACATGTCAAAGATGGCCAGGACCAAACACTGAATCCACAACCCGCGGTGGACCGGGCTCAACAGCATCCGCACCCGACGCTCCGAAGCGGAAGACGACTTCCCTTTAGCTTGCAGCGCCCTTTGCTGCAGCCACAGGTCCGATTCCGGGAGGCGCTTGCTGATGAAAACGACTAGCAGTGCCGGCAATACCGAGATGTAAAAACAAGCCCGCCAACCCAATACCGGCGCCAAAAATCCGCCCACAATAGCCGCCAAGGCCACCCCAACCGGGGCGCCAGTCTGCATGAACGCCCCGTACCGGCCCCGGACTTTCGGCGGAAAGGTCTCTCCAATATAGGTCTGGCCCGTGGCCCATTCGCCTCCCACACCTATTCCCGTGACTATTCGGAACAGAAGCAGCGTGGCAATATCGGTGGCAAATCCGCTAATGAATGTCCCAATGCTGTAGGTCAAAATAGTCCATTGCAGCACGCTCTTCCGCCCGTGTCGGTCCGATAGTATCCCGAATAAAATCCCGCCCAGGGCGGTGGCTGCCAACGATGCGCCCAGGAGATACGAAAGGGCCAAGTTGGATAAATGCAGTTCCTGACCAATCGGGATCAGGAGAAAGGTAAACAGCACAAGATCGTAGAAATCAAATACCCATCCCGCCCAGCTCATGACCAGTATCTCCATGTGCTGCCTGCCTGGGGCTTCATACTCGCCA
>JAMCZD010000073.1:584-6687 GCA_023473405.1 Candidatus Omnitrophota bacterium | reverse complement strand
GGGGGGTGGTTTATCGTTTCAAGGCAGAATCGGGCAAAAAGTATGTTGTGGTATTAGTCTCGACGCCGCATATCTCCGGTTATCTGCTTGAAAGTCCGAAAAAGGCCGGCGACCTGGTCTATGAATATCAGGCCGAGGGCGCGCCGTCTCAGCGGGTTGATTACATCGAGTACATGCAGCGCAAGAGCCAACCCCTCGGCGCCATCCTCGAAGGTGCACGGGACACCGATGGCGACGGCTACATCGAGGTCCGGTCCGGTGTGGCTCCCGAGTCGCGCATCCGGCATACACGGCTCAGTGTCATCTATGTATTTCCGGAGGGGACAAAGGTGGATAACCTCGAGGCGGTCTACAGTGGATCGATGAACGACCGTTGTGTCTGGCACATCAACGTCGGGGTTACTCCCGAGCAAGGTCCACAAACACAAAACTATGACCTCAGCGATGTCGGTTTCGGACGTCTGATCCTACCCTACAGCGACACCGTCCCGCCGCACTCGATCAAGACCTATTGGATCAAGGTCCCGCCTATCCATCGGCGCGAGCCGGTAAGCATGGGTTACATCGCGCATGCGTTTCGCGAGGTGTTGCCCGGCGAAGGCATTCCGCCGATTTCGATCGAACGGTTGGCGAGCTTGAAAGCGGTGAACCCTGACGCCGCCGAGGAGGAAGTGATTGAATTCTGGAACCGGTTTCTGGCCGGGGCGGCCCGGTTCGATCTGCCGGACCCGATCCTGAACGACATCTATTTGTCGCGGCTGGCAACACGGGCGATCATGGACGTGCGGATCATGCGGGGCGTGGTGTATAACGCTTGCAGCCCGTTTTTCTATTTCGATCACGCCTACCGGGATCAGTCGTATGTGGTGTATGCCAACGACCTGGCGGGGCTCCATGCTCGAGCGGCACGGGTGCTCCACGCTTATTGCATGGACGTCAAGGACATCACCAAGCGCGGTCCGATTTCATTCGACGGCAAACCGATCCAGCTCGGCATGCTCGAGAACGGCCTGTGGCTGACGCGGCCGGGGCAGTATGACACGCCCGGCCAAAACCTCTGGGCGCTGGTCGAGCATTACAAACTGAGCGGCGATCGGGATTGGCTCGAACACACTGCCTATCCGTATATCAAACGCGGCGCGATGTGGATCGTGAACTCGCGCCGCAAGCATATGCAGGAAGTCGGCCAACCGGATGACCCGCGCTACGGGCTCATCGAGCCCGGCGGCATGGAGGTGCTTGAGGTAGGCAAGGGAATGCATATGTACTACATGAATGCCTTCGCCATCCTTGGTCTTCACGAGGCCGCGGAGGCAGCCGAGGCATTGGACTACGACGAGGATGCCAGACTATTCGCAAGCGAATCGACTCAACTCAAGGAAAGCCTGCACCGGTCGTTCGAGAAAACCTTCAAGCGAACCGGGTTGTATTCAGGGTATCTATGGTTCGGGGTGGAACCGTCGGGGGTCGGCATGTACGGTTTCTGGGCGCACAATTGCCTGCTCTGGCCGTGCCGGGCCCTCGACCCGCACGACCCGATGCTAACCGCCACCTACCACATGATGGAACGTATGACCGATGATTGGGGAGGCGGCCTGTTCTCGGAAGGCAAGGGAGGTTACTGGCCGTATATCGGGGTGGACCGCGCCGTCAGTTACATTTTGCGCGATGAACCCGACAAGGCCCTGGATTACTTTTGCGCGTATGTAGATGTCGCCGGCGGGACCTTGAGCTGGGGCGAGGGCTATGGCAACGTTATTGCCTGGGGCGATCAACCACACTTCTGGGCCGACGCCCAGTATGTGAATCTCTTCCGCCACCTCTTCGTGACCGAGGATGGCTCGACCTTGATGCTTACCCCCGCGACTCCTCGCCGGTGGCAGGAGGGCACACGGCCCATCCGCGTAACGCGACTGCCAACCGAGTTCGGCGACCTCGACCTGGTCATTCGACCGCAGCCGGATGACAACCGTGTCGACTATGCTTTCAAGCTGGTTCCACGGGGCGATCAATCCCGGCGGGTGCTGAACTTGGTGACCATCGACGCCCGCGTGCCCCGGGGCCGGCGGCTGAGCGCGGTCAGGATCGACGATCAACCTGCGTCTGGCTATGTCGGCGAGACCGTCGCCATCGCCGAACCGAAGCGGAACCGGGAATACCACATCAGCTTTGACATTGCGCCGGAGTGAGGCCGGAGACAAATCGAGGCCTTATGGATCCACCGAGCGCAACCCTTACGCTGACGTCCATCGATTGGATCGTCTGCATTATCTTGCTTTCGGTCAGCATCTTCATTGGACTCTACCTGTCGGCGCGGATGCGCGCGTCGACGAGCAGTTCGAATTTCTTTTTGGCGGGGAGGCGGCTGGCGTGGCCGATTGTGGGCGCGTCACTCTTTGCAACCAACATCGGGGCAGAACACCTGGTTGGGCTGTCGGGCGATACCTATCGTTACGGACTGAGCGCCGCGACGGTCGAGTTGACCACCTTTATCTGCCTCGGCGTGGCATGCAGCGTTCTTCTTCCCTGTTACCTGAAGAACAACGTCTACACTATCCCCGAGTTCCTCCAACTCCGCTACAACCCCGCAGCGCGCACGTTCTTTGCCGGACTCATGTTGGTGCTGTCGATCATGACGAAGATGGCCTTTTGCCTGTTCGCGGGTGCCCTGGTATTGAACAGCATGATCGGATGGGACGTGATGAAGGTCGTTATGGCACTGGGCATTCTCTGCGCCGTCACCACCATCATCGGCGGTTTCGCCGCTGTTGCCTACACGGACTCGATCCAGACCGCCATCATGGTGATCGGGTCCGGTCTTGGGCTCGTGATTGGACTGCACAAGGCCGGCGGCTGGACCGGGCTGGCGGCAGCCGTGCCGCAGGCCATTCATATGCACAAGGGATTTGATGATCCGAATTACCCTTTCTGGGGCGTAATTCTGGGAGCGGTTTACGGCGGGATTTTCTATTGGGGAATGGACCAGGTAAACGTTCAACGCCTCCTGGGCGCGCCCAACCTCAAACAGGCCCGCTGGGGCGCCATGTTTGCCACCCTGCTCAAGTTGACCCCGGTCTTTTTCTTCGCGCTGCCGGGCCTGATCTGCCTGGCACTCTACCCGGGGCGCGAACCAAAGACGACCTTTGTCACCTTCCTCAATGACATATTGCCTGCCGGATTGCGATATCGGGATGGTGTTGGCGGCGCTTCTGGCTGCCCTGATCTCGTCCGTGTTGTCGGTGATGAACTCGATTTCGACCATCGTCGTCCGTGACTTCATCGTGCGGTTGCGCCCTGGCCTTACCGAGGCTGGCCAGGTGCTCTATGGCCGATTGGCGATTGTGGCCAGCACGTTCCTGGGGGTCGGCGCAGCTTATCTTGTTTATAAGAACCAGGAAGGCCTTTACAAATACCTGCAGAGTATCTCGATCTACCTCACCATGCCTCTCACTCCGGCCATCTTCTTCGGCATTGTAAGCAAACGGATCACCGTAAAGGGCGCGATTGTGTCCTTCGTTGTTGGATTCATCGTTGCCGGACTGTATGTCACCGACCAAATCCTTGGCATGGTCAAGGGACCCCAGGCCGCCGAAGCCGCCTTCCCTTTCCTGCACACTATCATGACGCGCAACTATACCTACCGCGGATTATGGGGCACCATCATTGTCATTGCATCGCTGCTCGTTGTGTCGGCGTTCACCAGAAAATCGGCTGAGGCGAACCTTGCCGACACAACCTTGTGCTGGAGCGATAAATGGCAAGGTTTCGAGGGCTGGAAAGATTGGCGGCTTCAATGGCTGTTGCTGACTCTGGTAACCATCTTTATTTACTGGAAGCTTTGGTAGAAGCAAAAAATGGGCAAAATTATGAAACACAATAAATATCCATCGTTCATACAAAAACTTACGGTAGTCGTTTTACTGGCTGCTGCTGTCCCATGGACCGCGCCGGCTGGCGCCGTTAACATGGTAATTTTCATTGGCGACGGCATGGGTTTCGAACATGTCAAGGCCGGGCGTCTTTATCGGAACGGCATCGACACCTTGCCGCTGACGTTCGAAACGCTTTCTTACCACGGAAAGGCCATTACCAGGCTTCCCGACGGTAACATCACCGACTCGGCCACGGCAGGCACGGCGCTGGCTACCGGTTACCAACACCCGGTCAATGGTATCATCAGCATGGGAACCGATAACTCCATCAAAACCACCATCCTCGAATTGGCCAAGGCCAAAGGTCTGCGAACCGGCATCATCACCACCGACTCGATCACCGGGGCCACGCCCGGAACATTCGGGGCGCACGAGCCCAACAGGACTTACGAGACTGACATTCGTTATGATTACCTGATGGACGGCACTACTTACCAGCACCTTGCCAGCTTGCCCAATGTCCTGTTTGGAGGCGGTTACGATGATCCCGCCATCATTTCCGGCGTCAACTCAACCTATGTGGGCGTCGCTGATCGCTTGGGTTATGTCTTGGCTAAAAGCGCCAGTGAACTATCGTCATTGATGCCGCCGGCTAATTATGCCCTCGGGCTGTTCAGCTCGGGTTGGACGCCAATGGACGCCTTTCTTTCGGGAAATGCTGCCCAACCGCGCTTGCCCGATATGGTGAGCAAAGCGCTTCAGATTTTGGGTGACAATAATTCCACCGGATTCTTCCTCATGGTCGAGGGTGCGCTGATCGACAAGCTGAGTCATATCAATGACGCTGGATTTGCAGCCGAGGTGGCGCAACTGGACCTTGCGGTCGAAGCAGCTTTGAATTGGGCCAATCAATCCGGCCAGGGCCTGTTCGTAATTGTTACGGCGGACCATGAAACTGGCGGCGTCAATGTGCCCGACGGGCAACAAATCTCGCCAGGAACACTCCCCAGCCTAACCTTTGGCTCCACCGGCCACACCGGGGTTGATGTTCCCGTGTATGCGAATTGGCCAAGCACTATTCAAAACCAGACCATCGACAACACCGAGGTCTTTTTTCTCATGGAAGACCGTCTCGAAGGAGGCAAACCACCGCAAATTACCGGCGTGACTATTTCCGAAATCACGGCGGCCAGTGCCACAGTTCAGTGGAACACTACGGAACCCTCGGACAGCAGAGTTGAATCGGTCGAAATGGCCGGGCCGGTGTTTGATCCAATGCGCGTCACCTCGCATGCCTTGGTCTGCAATGGTCTGCAGCCGGGCGTTGCCTATGAGATAACGGTGTCTTCGATGGACCTCGCCGGAAATATTGGGACCGCCACCGCGCAGTTCACCACCTCGGACGATCGGGATGCCGTGGTCAGGGCTGATCCGATAGTCACCATCGGCAGCTTGTCCGGTAGCTTCGACGCCGTTAACGCTCTCGATGACGGCCTAAGCCAAGCGATCATGGAAGGACCGGATGGCGCCGGCTCGGGTATCCAGGTCGAATACATCCTGAACACGCCGGTTGCGACATCTGAAATCGGCTCCTTGAACCTATACGGTGCGGTCACTTGGACGCGGAGGGATGGCACAAAAGACGAGCTGATTACCGAAATCCGCGTGCTTGATGCTGGCGGCAGTTCCAATTGGGTGCCAATTACCCTCGATCCCCAGATCCCATTCCAAGCCGCGCCGGCCGGCAGCTACGTGGACTCGGATGGCAACATCGTCATTCGCTTTACCGACAGCGCCGCCTTCCGGCGCGAGCGCAAGGATGCACTGAGCATCGATTACCTGGCAGGTAAAGTCGAGCGCGTCCCGGAGATCGGATTTCCACCAACCACCCCCGCGATCTCGAGCGCCGTCGTCAACGGCAGCGAGTCGGTCACCCTGACCTGGAGCGAATCAGGGTATGCGACGTGGTATGAAATACGGCGTTGCCAGGGTTCATCTGACTGGACCGTTGCCGATTCAGTCTGGGCAGGCATTACCTCGTTCACCGACACCGGCCTGTTGCCTTCCACGACCTATACCTACACGGTCCGCGCGTTCAACAGCCTGGGTTATGCAGACTCGGCTCCGGTAACAGTCACCACTGCGGCGCCGCAATTGGCGGCCCCGGAAAACCTGACCGCCAAGGCCGGCAAAGGCGTCATCAACCTGGCCTGGACGGATTCCAATGCATA
>JAMCZD010000073.1:0-574 GCA_023473405.1 Candidatus Omnitrophota bacterium | reverse complement strand
TGGTTGGTGGAAATCCGATCTCCGGGATACGAGGTCTTGCGCGCAACGGTGGACGGCGAGTTCTCTGTCCTGGCCTCCCTGGAAGCTAACTCGGCAAAATTCTCCGATAACGCGGTCCAGCGCGGTGTTACTTACCAATACAAGGTCCGTGCCGTTCTCGACGATACCATTGGCCCCGAGTCGAGCACAGTCGAGGTAACCTCACATTAAATTGAGCATTGAAAATTGGTTAATTGTCATCGAAAATAAGCTACAGGCAGGCCAAATCCAGTGAACGCGTGACCACTCTGAATTCGATTCCCAAATCCCAATTCCCAAATCCCAGTCCACGCTCTCACGCTCTACGCTCCTGACGCTCCTGACGCTCCCACGCACGCCTGAGAATGTCCGCTCCCGCGGACGAATTCCTCATGAAGACGGGCGTAAGCGCCATCGGCAGCCAGCAAGGACGCATGCGTCCCGCGTTCGACAATACGCCCCTGCTCCAACACCAACACGAGTTTCGCCTTGCGGATCGTGCTCAGGCGATGGGCGACAACGAAAGCGGTCCGTCCGAGCAACAGGACTTCGAGCG
>JAMCZD010000255.1:5683-6697 GCA_023473405.1 Candidatus Omnitrophota bacterium | reverse complement strand
CTGCGAATGGGCCAGATCACCACTGTCTTCGGGATCGCCATCAGCATTGCCTGCGCCTACGTGGCCACCCGGTTCGACAATATCATGGACATGCTGCAAACCATCTTTTCCTTCGTCAACGCGCCCTTGCTGGCCACCTTCCTGCTTGGGATGTTCTGGCGGCGGGCAACCGGGCACGGTGCGTTCTGGGGGTTGATTTCCGGGACCACGGTGGCCCTTCTCCATCATGGCCTTACCGCCCCGGCCTCTGCAACCACCTTGATAAAGGGCGGCTGGTTGTATGCCCTGTTCGCCGGTGCCCCGGTGGCGCTCAAAAGCGGCGGGCTCCACCAATACCCCGTCGAGATGGCGCAGAACTTCTACGGCGCCATTTACGCCTGGGCCACTACTTTCGTGGTGACTATCCTTGTGTCACTCAGCACTCGCCCGCTAAAATCAAACGTCGACCTGCGCGGGCTGGTCTATTCCTTGACTCCGCGGTTGAAGGAGCACGGCGTGCCGTGGTTCAAAAAACCGGCAATACTGGGCATCGTCGTGCTGGCCATTGCACTGGTCCTGAACCTGTTCTTTTGGTAAACCCGGCTACGGAAAGGCAATATGCGTTTGGATATAAGATTTCCCATTGGATTGATGTTCGCCCTGTTCGGGGCGTTGTTGACCGTTTACGGCGTGGTCTCTGATCCCTCCATCTACCGGCGATCGCTCGGAATCAATGTCAACTTGTGGTGGGGATTGGCGTTACTGGTATTTGGAGTTCTAATGGTCCTCTTTGCCCGCCGCGCGGCTCGCCTCCAAGCCATCGTCTCTAAAGAAACTCCTCCCGCCAGACCGAACCCGCCGGAACCAGGACACGGTGCCCGTCGTTCCTGAAGGCACGGACCACGGCTGAAATTCGCATGATCGTGCCTTTACATTTAGCTGCCATTTCGGGATTGGGCCAGTCGGAATTGCTGTACGTTTGGGACAAGGCGACGCCGGAGGCGAAGATCATTATCATTGTCCTGGCGGGAAGTA
>JAMCZD010000255.1:3250-5673 GCA_023473405.1 Candidatus Omnitrophota bacterium | reverse complement strand
CGCCTGGTCGGTCATGGCCACCAAGGCCACGCAGATGCGCCGGGCCAAAAAATTGAACCTCTTGTTCAACCAGGAATTTCGCGCCCAAAAGAATGTCCTGAACATTTTCGAACGCCAGGTGCAGGTCGATGGATGCCCGTTGTTTGCCGTCTACCAGGAAGGTTGCGGTGAGTTGGCGGGGCGGCAACGCGCCCTGGTCTCCTCGGCCCGCAACCGCATGCTGACGCTCAAAGCAATGGAACATGTCAAACGCGCCCTCGAACGGGCGGTGTCCGAACAGTCCTTGCGTCTCGAATCGGGATTGATACTGCTGGCAATCGCCGTGAGCGGGGCGCCGTTTCTAGGCCTGCTCGGAACCGTTTGGGGCGTCATGAGCACGTTCAGCTACGTGGCCATGCAAGGACGGTCCGACCTGGCCACGATGGCTCCGGGGGTCGCCGCGGCATTAATCACCACCGTAGCCGGTTTGTTGGTTGCCATCCCGTCGATGTTTGGCTACAACTGGCTCGTCCATAACCTGCGCGTCTTGACGGTCGAGCTGGATAATTTTGCGCAGGAATTAGTCTCGAAAATGGAGACGGAGTTTCTCCAGGAAAATGACGGAGAATAATTTGTGCAACACATCCGAGCGCCGGCATCGTTGCGATGTCCAATGCGCCAAGTGTGAACACTTGAATCCGCGCCGCAGCAACGTCTGTAGCGAGTGCGGGGCGCATCTTTATGTCCATTGCCATCATTGCGGCCATCGCAACCAGCGGATGCACGAGCATTGCACCCATTGCGGGCGGCTGCTCCACCGTTCGTTTTGGCAGCGGTGGCGGAAGAAGCTGCTGCCCTTCAAGCGCAAGGCCATCGTCTGGCAGGTCCCGCTCCTCGTCGTTGCCGTCTTCCTGGCTTACAAGATCATTGTCAAATTGGCCGAATGGCCGGACTTGTTCTCCAAGTAGCCCCATACCATGCGCCGGTTCTCCCAACGCCAAGCCCTCGTAACGCTAAGCGACATCAACATCACGCCGCTCCTCGACCTCGCCTTCGTGCTGCTCATCATATTCGTCATCACCACCCCGATGCTCACCCAGAGCCTCGAGTTGCAACTGCCTGCCGGCGGCAAATTGGATAAACGCCAATTGGACCCTCAGGATGTGCGCACGATCGAAGTCCAAAGCGACGGCTTGTACCGCTACGAACGCTTCAAGATGTCCTTGCCCCAAATCGAAACCGAACTCGCCAGGTCCTTCCAGGCAAACCCAAACCTGGTGGTCTATATTCGCGCCGACAAGAACGTTGTTTATGATCGCGTGGCCGCCGTCCTGGACCGTTGCGAACGGCACAATATCACGCGCATTTCTCTGCGCACCCTGCCCGAAGGCACCCGATGAACCGGCTCCAAAAGAAATACCTTCTGGTTTCGGCATCCCTGCACCTGCTGCTTCTTTCGGTGCTTTTCGTTGGGCCGGCCTTTGTCGCCCCCAAACCGCCACCCGTCAATGACCTCCCAATTTTGGACATTATCCCATCCAAATTGGTGGATGATTTGCTCTACGGCGGCGGTGCTCGAGGCGCGCCGCCCCCGGCACCCAGGACAGTTCAATCCGAACCAGCCAGGCCAGCCGCCCCGCCGCGCGTAACCCGTCCGCCGGCGCGCAAAGCCGCGCCCGCGGAGCCCGCTCCAACCCCGGACGACGAGATCCCATCGGAACCGCCCGAAACTCGAACCTCCCCCCGGCACGTCATCACGCCCAACCTCAAGCCGGTGGCCCGGTCCACCGGAAATCATTCCGCCACGGAAAGGAGACGCGCGGAAGCCGCCGTCCGGCAAGAGGCCGAAACCGCCGCCTGGCAAAATCGAGTGGGCAAGGTGATGGGCGCCATCCAAAGCGGGCTGTCCGGAAACGTCACCATCGAGTCCTTCGGCGAGGGCGCCGGCGGCACCGGGGGCGAGGCCTATGCCAATTACGCCCAGGCAATCAAAAGCATTTACGATCATGCCTGGTTCGATCCGCCCGCCGATGTCACCGACGAATCGCTCAATGTGCAGGTCCGGATCGTGCTCCGGCGCGACGGCACCGTTGTTTCCGCGCGTATCGTCGACCCCTCGGGCAATCGCGCCTTGGACCAGTCCGTAAGACGCGCCCTGGACCGGGTGGACTCGGTCCCGCCCTTTCCCGAGGGTGCGAAAGAGGACGAGCGGACCTACACCATCAACTTCAATCTACGTTCCAAAAGAATTAACGGATGAAAAACTCATTGTGCAATTGCTTTAACCTAATAATCAATTCGGCGTTTCTATTCGGCCTCGCCGGCCCCATAACCGCCGCGGAAAGCAACCAAAACACCATCACCATCGTCAGAAATGTCGATACTTCAAAGCTGATCCCCATCAGCCTCGAAGGTTTCTCCGGCGAGGTCTTGTCCACGCTCAA
>JAMCZD010000255.1:0-3240 GCA_023473405.1 Candidatus Omnitrophota bacterium | reverse complement strand
CGCCGGGTTCAGCCTGACCGCGCCCGAGCAGGCCCAATTCCTGTTGCGCGGCACCAATAACGGTCGAGTGGAAGCGCGGTTGACGGAACGGATTAACAACGCTGAACTCTTAGCCAAGGCTTACACCGGCGCCGCCCTCCGCCGCCAGGCCCACGCCCTCGCCGACGACATCGTGCTAACGATCACCGGCAAGAAGGGTATTGCCCAAACCCAGATAGTCTTCAAAGGGGCCAATGGGGGCACCAGCGAAATCTACGTGTCCGATTATGATGGTCACAATGCCATGCCGATCACCCAGGACCACAAGCTCGTCGCCGCGCCTTATTGGGTGCCGGGCCGCCGGGTGATCTATTACACCTCTTACCTCCGGGATAATCCGGACATCTACAGCCAGGACCTCCAGACCGGCGTCCGGAAACTCATCGCCCGCTATAGCGGATTGAACACCAGCGCCGCCGTGTCACCCGACGGTTCCCAAGTAGCCATGATCCTCAGCAAGGCGGGCAGCCCGGATGTCTGGGTGGCTCATGCCGATGGCACCGGCCTCAAACAGTTGACCAATACCCGCGAAGACGAGTCCTCGCCCTGCTGGTCGCCGGACGGCAAAACGCTCTGTTTTACCTCGCGGATGCGGGGGCGGGCGGAGTTATACACCATACCCTCGGCCGGTGGGCAAATGAAACGGTTGACCACCATCGGCGCCATTAACACCACCGAACCGGATTGGTCTCCGGACGGACAACAGATTGCGTTTACGGCGCTTATGGGCAATTTCCAAATTTGGACCCTGAACGTGCAAACCCACGAAACCAAGATGTTGGCCGATGGCGAAGACCCATCGTGGGCGCCCAATTCGCGGACCCTCATTTTTGCGCGGCGAACAGGAAGTGGGTACGTCCTTTCTTTGCTTGACGAACCAACTAAAAAAATGAAAGATATTGCCCGAGTTTCGGGAAGTTGTTCGCAGCCTTGTTGGGCCAGGTAACGCCTTCCCGCCATTAGGAAACATAAAATGAAACGCTCAATTTTGGTACCGCTTGCCGTGCTGGGCTTGATTTTATCTATTGGCCCCCTGGGTTGCAAACACGGGACTGTTGGTCTTACCCCCATTCCCGGCCAACAGTCGGCTATTGCCGGCCCGGGCGCGGCTCCGGCGGTGACCACCACCCCACCAGCGCCGGTATCCAGCGGCCCCGCGGTAGCGCCCCAAGCTCAACCCAGCACCGAGAAACTGCCCCCCGGAAAGGAAAACATTCCCCCGCTCTATGACCTTGGTGAATTCGAGGGCCGCCCAACCGACCGCGAAGTCTTCAAGTCGTACACCGTCTATTTCGATTTCGACCGGTCCGAGGTTAAGCCTACTGAACAATACAAGATAAAGGCGGTGGGCGATTACCTGAAGCTGACCAGGCCCGATTGCGACCTCCTGGTGGAAGGGAATTGCGACGAGCGCGGCACCGAGGAATATAACCGGGCCTTGGGCGAGCGCCGAGCATTGGCCATTCGCGAAAGTCTCCTCAACCTGGGCATCGAGGCCAAACGCATTCGCACCATCAGCTACGGCAAAGACCGCCCGGTCGATCCCGGCCACAACGAAGAGGCCTGGGCCAAGAATCGGCGTGGAGATTTCGTCCTGTTGCTCCCCAAAGCCCTCGCCAAATAGAGTCCTCCGGCCAGTTCCATAACTCGAACGATCGCTTCTGGCAGCCTGCGCCTGTGGGTGTAACCCGGCAACAATTCGAGCAAATGCAGGCACGTTTGGGCGGTAGCCGGCCAAAGGGGCGGACGGGTGAGACCAGCGTAAGCCCCGGCTTCGCGGACCACCAGGTCATTCTGGGAATTGATCCTTCGTTGCGCAGCACCGGGTATGGCGTCATACGGTTGGCCAAACCATTCCCCTCAACCCTGGCGCAAGGGACCATTCACTGCCCACGCGAATGGCCGCGTTCGCGGTGCCTGGCAAGGACAGCCGAGGTGCTCCGCGAGGTAATCCGAAAACACCGGCCGACCGCGTGCGCCGTCGAAGGACTGTTTTTCGCCCAGAACCTGAAGACAGCCTTGATCATGGGGGAGGCCCGAGGGGCCTGCTTGCTGACCGCCGGCGAGGCCGGGCTCGAGGTTTATGAGATTGCCGCCCGCAAAGTGAAGCAGGCCATAGTAGGTTTTGGGGGCGCGCAAAAGGTGGCGGTGGCGAAGATGGTTCAACGCATTTTGCACCTGGAAAAGGTCCCGATGGCCGACGCGGCGGATGCCCTGGCGCTGGCGCTGGCGTTGGTGCAGGAAAACCGCGGACTCGTCTGGCGCGCGCCGAAGAGAATCTGAATGATCACTTTTTTGCAGGGTAAACTGGTTGAAGCCTTGCCGACCCAGGCAACGGTCGATGTCAACGGAGTGGGCTATGAAGTCCTGATCCCCCTTTCCTCTTTCAATAAGCTGCCGGCGCCGGGAGAACCGGTGCGCCTGCTTACGCACCTGGCGATTCGCGAGGATGCGCATGTGCTATACGGCTTCATGACCCCCTCGGAAAGAGGATTGTTCCGCCTCCTGATCAACCACGTCGGCGGTATCGGCCCCAAGACCGCCCTCAACATCTTGAGCGGCATGAGCGTCACCGCATTCCGGGGTGCGGTTGCCGAAGGCGACGTGAGGGCGCTGGCGCAAATCTCCGGGGGAGGGAAAAAAACCGCGGAGCGGATTGTGGTGGAACTGAGGGACAAGATCGGCGCCGGCGGGGCCTGGGAAGCCAGCAGCGCCCAACGCGCCCTTTCACCGCTCGAGCAAAAAGCCAACGATGCCGTCCTGGCCCTGATCGCGCTGGGATTCAAACAAAAAGAGGCCCACGACGCCGTGCACGCAGCACAGTCCGCCCTTGGGCCCGGAGCGAACCTGGAAGACCTGGTTCGATCGTCTCTGAAGAAGGGGTCTTGATGTCCGGGGCAGCGGTTCGAACTCGAGGTGTGGTAGTGCCGAAGAAGCCCCGCTGGACGGGGCGTTTGGCCGCAACCATTGTCTACGCCCTGATCCGCACCGTCGCCGCCACCGTTCGATTCCGTTGGCGCGATCATTCCGGCCAGTTTACTTCCGCGGAGCCGCGTCCGGTTATTTTTTGCATCTGGCACAATCGGCTGGCGTTGTCGTTGATCCTTTATCGGAAATATGCGAAGCGTCGCCAACCGAGCAGGCGCATGGCGGCCTTGGTAAGCGCCAGCAGAGACGGCGGAATCCTGGCGCGGATTCTCG
>JAMCZD010000163.1 GCA_023473405.1 Candidatus Omnitrophota bacterium | reverse complement strand
GTGGCGGGATCAACCTGGGTGATTATATCGTCGTTGTGCCGATATTCGATTCATTCCAGGGTCCCGGCGAATTCACCATCAGCGGTTTGGGAGAAGTACCCACCGTCGATATCTATCTGTTCTGGGGCGTTTCGCCTGTGTTTGACATCCCGGGGGCCTCGTCTGTCCCGTTTGTCGGCAGCGGTATCTACACTTCCGGGAACACCCTTTATTATGCCAATGTCCCGGTTGCCAACGGGACCATAAGCGGCACCATCGGCTCGAGTGAGAAAGGAGCGGCCTCGACTGTGCTGTATGGGATGACGATACAAAAACCGTTCGCGGTGTCGCCTCCCGGTCCTTTGAGCATCGCGATTCAAGGTAACACGGTTGTCCTTTCATGGCCCGGAACAGCCACATTGCAGGCGGCTGATGAACTCACGGGAACATGGGTTGACATCGCGACAACCAGCCCGCAGAACGTTACCCCCGCAGCGGGTCACAAGTTCTATCGTTTGAGACATTAGTCTGGCACTGATTGACCGCGGCCGGGAAGCCGGCTCCCCGGCCGCGGTTCTTGCACGCTAAAAGCATTTACGTATACATCTGCGTAGTCTATGCACCATGTCCTTTTTGTATCCTCGGGGCGCGAAAATACAATTTTGCCATTTGCCGGACGTGCTCGTTTCACCGGACTACTACGGCCGCTTGTCGTCATACTGTTGATCGGAAGCATTCTTGCCGGCACCAACAATGTCAGAGTAAGAGCGGAAGCCCCCGAAGCAAGGCCGAGGTTGAGCCTCGATGGAGCATGGGAATTCCGAATGGACCCGAGGGATGAAGGCGTGTCCCGGGATTGGTTCGAAGCGGGCGCCTACTATCCCGATACGATCAGAGTTCCCGGAAACTGGCAGGCTCAGGGGTTCGGCGAACCGGGTAAGTCCGACAAGGTCGGCGGAGGGTGGTGGGTCACTCATCGAACGGGAGGCATTACCCGTCACGATTACCAGGGAGTAGCCTGGTTCAAAAAAACTTTCTCGGTTCCACCGGAATGGTTGGGCAAACGAATATGGCTCCGCTTCGAAGGCGTATGCAATCACGGTGACGTTTATCTGAACGGGCGGAAGATCGGTCGCGTCATGACGTTCATCACACCTTATGAGTTTGATATAACCGGCCAGGTTTTGCTCCACAAAGAAAACGTTCTCGTTTGCCGTGTCGATTCGCGATGCCCGGGAGAGCACCCCCAATCGCCCGAGACCAAAGATCCCATTTTCTATGCGGGGATGATGCAATTCCTGGTTCGAGCCGGAGGCCTTACCAGTCACGTTTTTCTGCAAGCCAGACCAGACCCAAAAATCGACGATGCGGTCTTCCGTTCGAGCTTGACGAATAGGACGGTTCAAGCGCGCCTTCGATTCGTTCGACAACAGACCGGAAGCGACTGGGAAGGGCAAGCCGCCATTCAACTCCGCCCCAAAATTGGTCCCGGATCGGCCGCGAGGACAAACGTCTCGGTGCACCTTTCCGCTGACGCAACGCAAAGTGAGATAGTTGACACAGTCCTCTCCTTGCCGGACCTTCATCCCTGGTCGCCGGAGGCGCCTTTCCTCTACCTTGCAACCATTACACTCTCGCACGATGAACAGGTGGTGGACCAATTGACGATCCAAACCGGATTTCGAGAGCTGATCGCCACGCCGGAAGGGAACTTCCTGCTAAATGGAAAACCATACTTCTTGCGAGGCGCGGGTTACGATAGCTTCGAACCGATCACCGGGACGCCCGCGCCCGATAAAAAGGTTTTTGCCGAACGCCTGCGACTGCTGAAACGTTACGGATTCAATTTTATCCGGTTTCTCGCTCATTCGCCACTTCGGGAGTTTTACGAAGCGGCGGATGAGGAAGGTTTTCTGTTGCAGACGGAAGGCGAATGGTTCCTGGGAGGATCGCCGATGACGAAGGCGACTGGCAAATTGCTCGCGGACCAAGTCCCGCGGATGATTCGGGAGTTTCGCCATCATCCATCGTGGTATGCGTTCAGTTGTTTCAATGAGGCCAACCCAAGCGGCGATCCCGTAAAAAGAGTCTATGTCCAGGCCGCTTACCAAGCATTCCGCGAGTCGGCCCCCACCGTATTCTTTGTCGCCTCCGATGGGGGTGGAGACCAATGGCCTACTGACGTTATCACTGATCGCAGTGCCATGGATAAGGCTGACCGGCCTGATGCTTCGACAAGCGCTACGCAATATCTGTTTCAAGGAGCCCTGGACGAGGTCGCCATATTTGCCCGAGGCATATCCGCCGAAGCCATGCGTGACCTTGCTGAAAAGGCAGACCCCGTTGCTTATCAAAATACAGTGAATGAACTGCAACCTCTCGCCTATTGGCAGTTCGAGGAAACCGAATCCGGCAGAATCCGAGACAGTAGCGGTCAAGGGCACGAGGGCAGTTACGCCCCGACCGCCGATCCAGCCGCGTTGGGGTGCGAAGGAGTCATCGGACGGGCCCTGGCTTGTGGTTCGGGTCCAAAGGCCGTTCCGGGTGTTTCTCTTGAACCTCTTACCACGGAACTTGTTCCTCAGATGCAAAAGTCATTCAGCTTGTCTCTGTGGGTTAAGCCCGAGAAAATCGCCCTCCAGGATTATGGCACCTTCTTCTCTTGTGGCGCTGCCGACACCGGCCGAGGCATGCTGTTGGCGCTGGACGGTCAACATGGTGACGGACGGGTGCTGCTGGGCCGGTACTGGAACAATATCCTGACCTCGATTCACCCACTTCGCGTGGGGCAATGGAACCACCTCGGTCTGACTTACGACGGCCGCCGCATCCACATGTTTATCAATGGCCTGCCGGATGCCGAAATCGAAGCAACTTTCGCATTCGCTCCATGCGATCTCGCGCTGGGCCGGCTCATCCAAAAAGGGTCTCGTTCCGCCGCCGACTATTCCTCTCGCCCGCACGTCTGGCACGAATTCGACAATAACTACTTCGCTCCATTGCCCGATTTGGAAATTGAAAAGCGATTGACCGGCGCCATTACGCAAGGCTGGGTCCTCGAACCGCACCGCCGCCGCCTCGAGGCATATGGCCTTCTGTCTCGCTACCCGGAATTGCGAAAATGCTCCATTGACCTCTACCGCGAATACACGAAGCAGGCATTTGAACGGGCGCGCCGCATGCCGCGGTTGGACGGCTATGCCTGGTGGCTGGCCAGTGATATGCCGGCCGGCGTGGAGACCGACGTCACCGGCTTCGGCATACTCGATATGCTTTACCAACCCGAGAAGTACGCCTTCGACGAGTTCCGCAAGTTCAACCGTGAGTCGGTGCTAACCATCGACGCCGATATCGATCACGGTGTTCTCGCGAGCGGGGAACACCGCCCGATTCAAGTCTCGCTTTCACACTATGGCAATGAACCGGTGACCAATGGACGCTTGCTGTGGAGAATCTCTTCGGGATCAAGCGCGCTGAAGGAAGGCGCGCTTCAGCCCATCAATGCTCAGACCGGGAAAATCACCACCCTGGGTCCGATTCCCATGGGTCCATTCGATGTTACCGAGCCGCTGTCGCTTCATCTGGAGGTGGAACTCGTCTCCGATGCCTGCTGTCAGAGCAATGACTGGAAGTTCTGGGTCTTCCCGGAAAGGAAAAAGAACTTGCCATCGGCTCCAATCTGCAATCTGACAGATGAACCGTCGTTGGATGCGCGTTATGGGCCTTGCGTGACTCGGTCTATGGCAGACGCCCAATTGGTTCTCGCCCGGAGGCTTACACCGAACCTTTTACGCTACCTCGAAGAAGGCGGGCGGATCATTCTGTTGGAACACGTCGTGCCTGGGGCTGACACTCCCGGCCCGAACCAGGACAGTGGATTCCTCAGAACCCCGGGTAAGCTGACCTATTGGCCTCTTTGGTTGCGATGCGACGCGCAAATAGTGGAAGACCATCCCGCCCTGGCTGCTTTCCCCCACGAAGGCTTTGCCGATTACCAACTAATGCGGCTTTACGGACCCGGAACCAGCAGCGTCGATTTCTCCCCGAACAATTCAATGGCACGCGACAAGATTAAGCCCATTATCTGGGCATTGTATCTCGCTCCATGGACGGAAGACGCTTCCGCGTTCAACTTCGCTCTGACATGGCATGGTTTGGTAAGTGAATGCCGCATTGAAAAAGGCAGGGCGATTCTGTGCACGCTGCGTGTGCTCGATGGCGTTGCTAGCGGCCTGCCAGAGGCCGGCTATCTACTGGACTGCCTGGTGGATTACGCCCTTTCCGATCGATTCCGGCCCGCCAACCCCGCGTTTACTTCCGAGGAAGCCCACCAGTTCTTCAAGATCGACTGACGTAACCAAGGCAGTCTCAGAACACTTCGGAATGCCTCCTTCAACGGCTTAGGGGTGGGGACAGCCTGTCCCCGCGAACCGTGGACACGAAGTGGCGCGATGGAAAGAGGGGACAGGCTGTCCCCTCCCCTGGGCGCAGGCGTCGGTCCTGAGTATTGACATCACCTGAAACCATGCGTTTCTTCCATTACTCAGAACCACGTTGCTACGGCAGGATTTCTCGATTGTGCTTTCTGCCGTTCAAGTCGGGCAGGAATCCGGCGCAGAGTCCGAGCAAGGGGAGAAAAGAACAGACGCGAAACACAAACTGGACGCTCGTATAGTCCGCGATGCGTCCCAACACCGCCGAACCAATTCCTCCCATTCCGAAGGCCAACCCGAAGAACAAGCCTGAAACCATCCCGACACGTCCGGGCATCAGTTCCTGCGCATAGACGAGCATGGCAGAGAACGCCGACGACAAAATCAACCCGATGCAGACGGTGAGAATCCCGGTCCCGGGCAGGCTGGCGTAAGGCAATAGCAGGGTGAAAGGTGCTACCCCAAGAATCGAGCCCCAAATGACATACTTCCGGCCAAAACGGTCGCCCACCGGTCCGCCGATAAGGGCTCCGGCCGCCACCGAAAACAGAAAGAGGAAAAGATGGACCTGCGCATTCCGGATCGATACGTGGAATTTGGCGATCAGATAGAAGGTGTAGTAACTGGTCAGACTGGCCAGGTAGAAATACTTCGAAAACAGCAGCACCATCAGGATCGCCAGTGAAAGGATCACCTTTTGCGGCGGCAACACGGCGGCATGCTCGAGTCTCTGGTCCCGATGTCTTCGCCGTCTATCAAGGGTGTGTTGCTTGTACCATTTCCCCAACTCTCGCAAAGTGAATCTTGCCACAAGTGCAGCCAGCGAGAACCAAAGAATCCGGGATTGTCCTCTATGCGCGATAATCACGGCGGCCAAGAGCGGTCCAAGCGAACTGCCGGCGTTGCCGCCTACTTGAAAGACCGATTGGGCCAAACCATGACGCCCGCCGGAAGCCAAATGAGCCAAACGGGAAGCTTCCGGATGAAAAACCGCCGAACCCGCGCCCACCAAGCATACGGCGAGCAAGAGCGACGCAAAATTCCAGGCCGCCGAGAGGAGCACGAGTCCCAAGAGGGTGAAGCTCATGCCGATAGCCAGGGAAAAAGGCCTTGGCCGACGGTCGGTATAAAAGCCGACCAGTGGTTGCAGCAGCGAGGCCGTCAGTTGGAAGGTGAGCGTAATAAAGCCGACTTGGGTGAAGGTAAGGTGGAACGTATCCTTGACGGAGGGATAAATGGAGGGGATCAGGGATTGGATTATATCATTGAGTAAATGAGAAATACTAATTGCAAGCAGAACTGTGTAGAGTGTCTTGCCTGCCTGCCTTGAGCCGGCGGTTGCCGGAATTGAGAGTTCTTGTGTCTGCATTTTGTAAATGCCCGCAGATGGAGCGCGCCATGGGAGGGAATATTGGTTGCCGGACGAAGCGGTCCCATTCTGGAAGTGGACAGCTTACACAAAATTCAATCCTGCCCGTACAAGGACCGCCCGCACCCGTCCAGGCGCTGTCGTTGGCTGTTTAAATAGGAAGCCAATCAGATGGCGGTTCAGTGATGACCACGGTCAGAACCATTTGAAGCGAGCGAGCGCCCCCAACGCGCGGGGCGGATTGGCGGGCATTACCAGTGCGGGAGTGAATCTGGCGCCATTTATCGTCTTATCGTTTGGCATAAATCATGGCTCAGTGTGAAATCTCCACAGCCGCTTGCAACCACAAATTCAGGCAGGTGACCGGCACCAGAGAGGATCGGTTTTCCCAATGGCTCGATGAACTGCGGCCCATTATTTTCATCTTGAACGTTTCCCCGCCTGCGAACACGATTTAGCTAACGAAACAGCAGATACCGATGCCCTGCGATTTTATGCGACCTGCCAACTCCAGGCTGGAGCTGTGGAAGCGACAGCGGTGAGCCACAAAACCTTCACGGCTGCCTTGGAGCCGCAACGACATGGCGCCACCGTGAGCATAAGGCACTAATCCATTCCTTGAGATAGAAACTAATTAAGCCATGAAGACAAAAGACCAATCGTTGAGCCGTCGAGAGTTTCTGCGCGTGGCCGGAACCGGTGTAGTCGGTGGTCTGTTAACCTTCCCCGGCTTGAGCGGTTGGACCGCGCCGCTGACCACGGTCTCACAGAGCCGCCTTGACCGCTTGAGCAAAGGTGCCAACGTTTGCCGGTGGTTTCGTTTTGTTATACACGGCGTCTTAAGTAATGCAGCATAATCGGCGTAGGATCGCGGTGTTGGGACGCATCGCGGACTATACGAGCGTCCAGTTTGTGTTTCGCGTCTGTTCTTTTC
>JAMCZD010000236.1 GCA_023473405.1 Candidatus Omnitrophota bacterium | reverse complement strand
GACGCTCTTCCGATCTCCCAAAAATCAAATTCCTTCGGCTCTGTCTGCCACTTGGTTCAGATGCAGTCAAATCCGGCCAAGTGAAAGATAAAATGATGGTCAAGGTGAAGGAGGCCGGGCTTTCGCGGCAAAAGTAAATTAGGCAGGGAAAACCATCGAGGCAACGATCTGATTTCACGTGCTTTTATTCCGGCTTAGGTTACCTTCTGGCGCATGATTTCGCGGGTTAAATCAGAGCAATTGTTCGCCGAGGCGCTCCAGTTGATGCCCGGCGGGGTCAATTCCCCCGTTCGTGCCTTCCGCGCCGTCGGCGGGCAACCGTTTTTTGTCCAAAAGGCCAAAGGGGCGCATATCTGGGATGTGGACGGCAACGAGTATGTCGATTACGTCTGCACCTGGGGCCCGGCAATCCTGGGGCACGCACCGCCGCCGATCATCGAAGCCGTCCAGCGAGCCGCCCAAGCCGGCACAAGCTTCGGCATCCCGAATCCGCTCGAAGTGTCATTAGCCAGGAAAATCCGCGCCGCCGTGCCGAGCGTGCAAAAGGTGCGCATGTGCAATTCGGGCACCGAGGCGACGATGTCGGCGATTCGTTTGGCGCGCGGCTATACCCGCCGGGACAAGATCATCAAGTTCGAGGGGTGTTACCATGGTCATGTCGATTCACTGCTCGTCAAGGCCGGTTCAGGTGCGCTCACCTTTGGGTATCCGGACAGCGCGGGCGTGCCGGCCTCCTTTACCCAGCACACCATTGTCCTGCCTTTCAACAATGCCGAATCGGTCAAAGTCGCCTTCGAAGCCAATCCAGGCCAGATCGCCGGCATTATTTTGGAGCCGGTGCCGGGCAATTCGGGGGTTTATTTGCCGCACCTGGGTTACCTCGAGTTCCTGCGGGAAATAACAGCGGCCACCGGCGCCCTGCTCATTTTCGACGAGGTCATGACCGGTTTTCGCCTGGCCTTGGGCGGCGCCCAACAAAGATTCGGCATCCGCCCCGATCTGAGTTGTTTCGGCAAAATCATCGGCGGCGGACTCCCGGTCGGCGCCTTTGGCGGCCGGGCAGAGATCATGGATTTGCTGGCCCCGCTCGGACCCGTCTATCAGGCGGGCACACTCAGCGGCAATCCGCTGGCCATGGCTGCCGGGATCGCCGCCCTCGATCAACTGGTCGACACCGATGCATATGTCGTTTTGGAAAAACTGGGGGCGCAACTCGAAACCGGACTGCGCGACGCGGCCCGAGCCGCGCGTGTCCCCATCCAGTTGAACCGGATCGGCTCGATGTTCTGCACCTATTTTACCGATCAACCGGTTCATGACTTGCAGGGCGCCATGAGAAGCGATCGGCAGCGCTTTGCCAGGTTTTTCCACGGCATGCTGGAGGAGGGAATCTACCTGGCCCCGTCGCAATTCGAAGCCGGGTTCATTTCGGTGGCTCACTCCGAGGCGGACCTGGGAAAAACGGTTGAGGCGGCGGCCAAGGTCCTGAAGACACTATGACCGACGGTCCATTCTCCAAGACACATTCTATTAATTAGGTCCTTCACTGTTTAACATGCGCATTTTGGCAATAGATCACGGCACGAAGCGAATGGGGATTGCCGTCAGCGACGAACTGCAAACGATCGCCCAGCCTTTGGAGTACATTCCCGCCAAACCATTTGATGAGTTTGTGTCCCGCCTCCAAACCATCATCGGGCAGCAAAAAGTTGCCTTGATCCTGGTCGGCTTGCCGCGCAACATGGATGGCAGCTACGGCCCCGCCGCCGCCTTGGTGAGGGAGTTTGTCTCGGCATTGAAGGCGGTGGTAGCCGTTCCCATTCAAACCTGGGACGAGCGTCTCACCTCGGTTCAGGCCAACCGTTACCTGATCGGCGCCGATGTCCGGCGTTCGAAGCGCAAAGAACGGGTGGACCAGGTTGCGGCCGCCATCTTGTTGCAGAGTTATCTTGACAGCCGGATGGAAATCGACCGTTGACACTACCCTGATCTTTGTTAGATTCGCTAATCGTTTTCGATTTTTGAAAGAGATTCTGACAATTACCAACTGAAATTAAGTCTGATTATGGCCAAAGATACCAAGAAGCCCAAATACGTTTATCTGTTCGGCAATAAGAAGGCCGACGGCAATGGCTCCATGAGGGAACTGCTCGGAGGCAAAGGCGCCAACCTTGCCGAGATGACCCGAATCGGGCTGCCGGTTCCGCCTGGATTTACCATTACCACCGAAGTCTGCAGTTACTACTACACCAACAAAAACCAGTACCCGCAGGAGCTGCGTCCCAAAGTGGCGGCAGGCATTGCTTCCATGGAAAAGCTCTTGAACAAGAAGTTCGGCGACCCGCAGAAACCCCTGCTCGTCTCCGTCCGCTCCGGCGCTCGCGCCTCGATGCCCGGCATGATGGATACCATTCTCAATTTGGGTCTCAACGACGAGACCGTGCTCGGCCTGTCCAAGGCGAGCGGCAACGATCGGTTTGCCTGGGATTGCTATCGCCGGTTCGTCCAGATGTACGGCGACGTGGTCATGGGCGTCCAGAAACGGCCCGGCGAGGACCACGAACCCTTTGAAACCGTCATTGAAGGACTCAAGGCCGAGCTGTTCCCCGGCGAGACTCACGTCATGGACACCCGCATCGACGCCGATGGGTTGAAGGAACTCGTCAAGCGCTTCAAGGCCCTGGTGCTCGAACGGACTGGCAAGCAATTTCCCGGCGATCCCTGGGAGCAGCTCTGGGGCGCTATCGGCGCCGTGTTCAGCTCGTGGATGAACGACCGCGCCATCGTTTACCGCCGCAAATACGGCATTCCCTCGGAATGGGGCACCGCCGTTAACGTGCAGGCAATGGTTTATGGCAACATGGGCGAAACATCCGGCTCCGGTGTTGCCTTTACCCGCGACCCGGCCACGGGCGAGAAGGTGTTCTATGGCGAATTCCTGATGAACGCCCAGGGCGAAGACGTCGTAGCCGGGGTGCGCACTCCGCTGCCGGTGGTTAAGCTGAATGAAATCCTGCCTAAAGCCTACGCCGAACTGGAACGGATTCGCAAAGTCCTCGAGAGCCATTTCCGCGATGTGCAGGACTTCGAGTTTACGATTGAAAACGGCCAGGTCTTCATGCTGCAGACCCGCAACGGCAAACGCACCGGGCTCGCAGCGGTGCGGATCGCCGTCGAAATGGCCAAGGAAAAACTGATCACCTGGCAGGAGGCCGTTCAACGCGTTCCCGCCGATCAACTCGACCAGGTCCTCGCACCGGTGTTTGATCGGGAGGCGCTGAAGTCGGCCAAGGTGATCGCACACGGGCTGGCCGCCGGTCCCGGGGCGGCAACCGGTCGCATCTATTTCAACGCCGAACGCGCCGAAGAAGCCGCGCACCGTCGGGAGAAGGTCTTGCTGGTGCGTCTCGAGACATCGCCTGAAGACCTGCGGGGCATGATTGCCGCCGAAGGCATACTGACCGCGCGGGGCGGCGTAAGTTCGCATGCCGCGCTGGTTGCGCGGCAGATGGGCAAGGTGTGCATCTGCGGCGCCAGCGCATTGCAGATCGATTATGACCAACGCGTCCTCACCGTGTCCGGCCAATCGTTCAAGGAAGGCGATTATTTGTCGATCAACGGCACCGTGGGCGAAGTCTATGCCGGCGAACTCAAGACAGCGCCTTCGGAAGTCCTCCAGGTCCTGTTATACCGGACCCTGGCGCCCGACCAAAGCCGGATTTACCAGGATTACAGGAAACTCATGGACTGGTGCTCGAAGGCCACGCGCATGCAGGTGCGCACCAACGCCGATACCCCCGAGCAGGCCGCCAATGCGGTCGCCTTTGGCGCAGTCGGCATCGGCTTGTGCCGGACTGAACACATGTTCTTCTCCGGCAACCGGATCGATGCCATGCGTGAAATGATCCTGGCCGATAGCCTCGAGTCGCGCAAGGCGGCCTTGGCCAAGCTCCTCCCTTACCAACGCAACGATTTCATCGGCATCTTCAAAGAACTCAAGGGATTGCCTGCGACCATCCGGTTCCTCGATCCGCCGCTCCATGAATTCCTTCCTCATGAAAAAGACCAAATCAAGGAATTGGCCGAAAAAATGGGCGTTTCCGAAGATAAGATTTCCAAGCGGGTCACCGAACTGCACGAGTTCAATCCCATGCTCGGCTTCCGCGGCTGCCGCTTGGGAACCGTTTATCCGGAAATCAGCCAAATGCAGGCCCGGGCCATCTTCGAGGCCGCCGCCGCCGTTCAAAAGGAAGGCATCAAGGTCAAACCCGAGATCATGATTCCCCTGGTCGGGTTCCGAAAGGAGCTGCAGTTGCAGATCGACTTGGTTGACCAGATAGCTCAGGAAGTGGCCAAGGAAACCAAAACCAGGTTCAATTACATGGTCGGCACCATGATCGAAATCCCGCGCGGCGCCCTCACCGCCGACGAAATCGCCAAGTCCGCCCAGTTCTTCAGCTTCGGCACGAATGACCTGACCCAGACAACCCTGGGCATGAGCCGGGACGACTCTGGATCATTCATGCGCAAGTACCAAGACCTCGAGATCGTCAATGGCAATGTTTTTGCCACCATCGATCAACAGGGCGTCGGTAAGCTGGTCCAAACGGCCGTCGAACTGGGCCGCAAGACCCGTCCGGATATCAAGCTTGGCATATGCGGTGAACACGGCGGCGATCCCGAAAGCGTGAAGTTCTGCCATCGAGTGGGTCTCAATTACGTGAGTTGCTCCCCATTCCGAGTTCCGGTTGCCCGCTTGGCCGCAGCCCAAGCCGCCCTGGAAGAGGCCGCAGCCCCGGCCAAGGCCACTAAGAAGAAATAATACACCGACTGCCGGGAGATAGGAGCGCGGATGCCCTCATCCGCGTGTGATTTGGGCGGCGCCGCGGCGCCGCCCCACCATTCCAGGGACGCGCTGCGGCGCGTCCTGACTTTTCCTGGGCGCAAACCCTGTTTACGGCGGGACCGCGGATTCGCAATGGGCGCGAATGCAATTCCCTAATGCGCAGCCATCGGTTTGGTCCAGTCGCGCCAGGATTTTTTCCCAACGAAAGGCAAAACTGCCGGACTCATCCCGATTGCAATGTTTGAAGAGGGTGTCGAACGCTCGTCGGCGCTTTCGGTAATCTCGCTGCATGTGGAGGAATTCAGCCGTGAACGCCCGTACATAAGCGTCGATGAAATCCCTGGGACAGGTCACGAAGCTCAAGCGTCCGGTGATGGGTTGGGCGTATTCCTTGGCAAACGATTCGAGGCGGATGAGATTTTGCAGGAATTAATGTCCAAACGCCGGGTCAAGTTCCTTCAGGTAACCGACGCAAAGGTGCGGCAAGCCATCAAGGAACGAGGTGAATGCTGGCGGATCAGCCCGTTGCCCCAGTCATCGGAACAAATGCAGCAAATGATCCTCGATGCGCGGATTGCGATCGGCGGTCGTCCCATTTACTATTACAACAAGTTTACCGGCACCCGGTATCTTACCTGCCAGGAATTCGCCCGGTTGGGGGAGCTTGAGCCCGTTTCCCTGGCTCAACACTTGAAGGAGATTGCCCACTATTCGGCGATAAAGAACCGCTTCAACCAGCACGAGGTAGATTTTTTCCTGGCCGATGCCACCTTCGGGACGGAGGATTTCGCCAAAACCGATTTCCTACACGCTAATCCGTCAGAACTGGCGGCGGCCTACCAGGCATTGAAGGTCAAATTCTTGCAGGCCGTTCCACCCGAACTGCGCGAGGATAACGTCGAGAACCCCGAGTGGCGCAACCGGATGTTCTCTCATTTGATCGGTCAGAAAAACGAAACCCTGTCCGATGAAATCCTGAAAGGGCTCAGCCCGGAATACTTCCTGCAAATCGAATGGCTGCCCGGCGGTCGAATCGAGGAAGGCGAACTCCTCTTCGACATCGTTTTTGACGAACCTGGTTATGCGCCGGGGACGCCGAATTCAAACGATTTATGTGATCCGAAGGTTAAAGGGCTCATCTTCAATTTCATTCGCGAGTTTGGTGACGTGGACTATGTGAATGTGGGCCGGGTGACAAGCTCATTGTCGCGCCGCCCGAAAGAGGAAGGCCGGCGCGAGGTGTATATCGCCGAACTCAAGCAGCACGACGCGGAATCGCCCGTCGTCCGCATCATTCGGATGCAAAAGTGGGGCATCCGCGAGCACCTCGAAGAAAGCAAGGACTTGCTCACCGCCATCATGGAGTCTGAGGAATACACCGAATACGTCCTGGACCGCCGGCTTGGCTGCCGCCAGTTGGGCATGCAAATTCCAGCCCGGATTGGCATGTGGCGGATCAGCGAGACATATTCCGGCCAACGCCCCGAATACCGTGATGCCAGGATCTGGGCCTCCTATTTCGAGCGCGATTATGTCCACGGCTTTGCCACCGACAAAATCACCCACGCCAAATATGAGTCGCCCGCGTTTGCCCTCGCCTTTGCCCGCTTGCTGGGCAAGGCGGCAGCCCCGAACATCATCGTCGGGCGATGCCGCAAAGACAATCGGGTGCTGTTCGATGACGGAGATGAGGTGCTGATCGAGGATGCCGCCGGCTCTCCCGAGGCGATCATGGTTACGGATCATACCGGCGCTTTTCTAGATTACCAGACCCCCCTCGAATCGTTTGCCAAGGAATACGCCCAACCCATCACCGGACGCTTGAGCTTCGTGACCTGTCCCAGGGATTTCATCGACGCTTATGTACGGGCGTT
>JAMCZD010000426.1 GCA_023473405.1 Candidatus Omnitrophota bacterium | reverse complement strand
AGTGGTATGCGCAACAGCTGAAGTAACGAAGCGAGAACCATTTGAAAACGATCCGGTCTCAGCGGAAACCTCAAAAATGCTGGGAAATTAAATCAAAATTTCATGTTCCTGAACTGCGGAATGTAGGTAGTATGGAAATACTGTCGTTTATTGCCAAGCGGCAAGTCAATGGCCCGCCGCCTGGCCCCATTTCGGACAAATAGGTATTGAATCAGCAACCGGATTCAATAAGGTTGCCGCGGTGAAAAAAACCTGTTGTTCGGCTGAGTCCCGAGCCGCCTCCTGGTGGGTGGTGTGGGGATTCATATTCGGTCTCGTGTGGAGCGCCTTTGGCGGAAATCAGGAAGTGGCGGTTTTTATTTCCGGACCGGCTCGAGCGGTGGCGGGGAGCCGGGTGCAGTTCGAGTTGCACCTGCTCAATTCATCGAGTGAAGCGGCGAAGGTTGAGGTTCCGAGCGTTTTAAAGGGGAGCTTAACGACCAGCAACCGCACTATTGATTGCCAACTTGAACTCGGAGAGGTGAGCGAAGGCGGCACGGTAACGATTCCGGCCGGTGGTTTTGTTAAACGGGAATATGGATTAATCCTGCCAGAATCGATCGAGGGCCGGGTATGGCTCGAGGTTTGGGAGCCGAAGGCGAATCCGGTTATTTTGAATGTGTCCAGTCCTGCGGCGGAGACGCAAGTAAAGAAGGAGTCGGAGGCATTGGGAAAGGAGGAGATGGCAGGAAAGGCGGGAGAAAAGGCGCCGAAAACAGGCCAGCCGGGTTTCGATGCGATCAGTTTTTTTAAAAGGCACATCTTCGGTTACGAACCACTTTACTTCATTGCCGGACCGGACTCGCCGAACGCGAAGTTCCAGGTCAGCTTCAAGTATGAGCTTCTGGATACCAACAGCCATTTGGCGTCGAGCGTACCGCTGCTTTCAGACTTGTATGTTGCTTACACGCAAACGTCGCTCTGGGATTGGAACAAGCCATCGTCGCCGTTCGTGGACAGCAGCTACAAGCCGGAGTTGTTGTTTTACCGGCCTCGAGTTTTCCTGAAGACCAATGACTGGTTCCGGTTCGATCTTCAGGCCGGGGTTCAGCACGAATCCAACGGAAGGGATGGAGCGGGGTCCCGAAGTCTGAACATCCTTTACTTGAAGCCCATCTTTTTCGTCGGGCCCGAGAACGGCTTGCAGTTGGGCCTTTCACCGCGCGCGTGGGTTTACGTGGGCGGGCTCGAGGACAATCCGGACCTGGCGTTTTACCGGGGATATGCTGATCTGCGGGCGACGCTGGGTTGGGCGGATGGTTTGCAACTGGCCTCGATCTTGCGGGTTGGCTACGAAGGGACCCGGGGCAGTCTCCAACTTGATTTGACCTATCCCTTGTGGAAGTTCGTTAATGGTCTGAGCTGGTATTTCCAGCTCCAATACTTTACCGGCTACGGCGAGAGTCTCCTTTATTACGATGAACGGGTCAGCATCGTCCGCGCCGGCTTTTCCCTTTACCGCTGAATCGGAGTTTTCTCATATTTGATCAACACCGCGTTGGGGCGATTATTGAGGTAGACTTCCACTCCCTTTTCCATCAATTCGCGTCCGGTCGCCTTGGTAGTCCCGGGCAAGTCAAAATTGGTCCATTCATATTCCGTGTCCGGTTCGAGTCCGCGGAGCTGGAATTGGCAAAAAGAGGGGGCGCCAGGCCGGCGGAAGGCCTGAACCATGCCTTCGCCTTTCTCGGGCGAATTGAATTGCCAGGCGATCCACACACCGGTGCGGTCCAGGCTGTACGGAGTCAATGGATAATAATCAGCCAGGAACAGGGTCGCGACCTGGCGCCACTGCGCGATCAAGCTCCGCAAAAGGTCGTAGTCCAGGTCGTCGCGCCGGATGTCCCGGGTGTCAGTTCGGTCCTCCCAGGCGCCCTTGGTTATGGCGGGGAACATGTTGCATCGAAAGAGATAAGGGTCCAAGAGTCCGCCGGCATTGCCGAAATAGGGGAGCCACATGGCCAGCCCGTAAGTCTGGCATTGCATGCCCACTGGTTCGAGGGCGTAGTCGCATTTCCAGAGGGGCACGGACCGGCGCATCGTTTCCAGGTCATTGCGCCGGCCGCCCGAGGCGCAACTGTCGATCAGTAGATTGGGATTGCGCTGCAAGAGGGCGTCCCAGAAGGCGAGGTAACCGGTGACCCAGTGGTTCTCGGTGATGCCTTGGCGGTCCGGGGGATCGTTCTGTCGCCAATGATCCAAGGGGTCCATGTTAAAATCCGATCGGTAAACGTCGATGCCTTCCTCGGTTAATACCTGGTGGATTCGGTCCGTAACCCATTTGAGCGCATCCGGATGGCCGAGGTTCAGGAGTTTCTGGTCCGTAGTCGAGGCGGACAGGCACCATTCCGGGCGCGCCTTTTCCAGCCATGAGCCTGGCGTGACGCGTTCGGGTTCAAACCAGAGAATGGTTTTGATCCCTCGGGCATGGGCGTAATCGCTGATGGCCCTGATCCCGTGCGGGAAGCGCCCTCGATTCACTTCCCAGACGCCGAATTTTTCCCATAACCGCCCGGCGCGGTTCAGCGCCTTCAGTTCGTCAGTCAACTGGTTCTCCGGAACTCCCTGAGTATAATACCAACCGGTATCCATCCACCAGTAGTCTATGGGTATCCCCAACGCCAGGAAACGTTCGATGAACCATTTCTGGTTTTCCTCGGTCGCCTCGTACATCCAACTGGTGCAATAACCGGACTGCCCGGAAAGCATGGGGGTCACGGGCTTTCCGCCCGGCCGGGGGAGGTTGTATTTGATCATCCAGCGACGCCAGACATTTTGCGCCTCGTTCCAGTTCCCCTTCCAGAATTGCAGGACCATCAGCGGCGTTCTTATTTCCTCGTTCGGGTGCAAGGTCAGATGCGTCAATTCCTGGCCGCAACTCAAACGGAGGCCGTCCCGGTCGTCGCGCTGAAATTGCGCCTCCCACTGGCCGGGCCAGCCAACGGCGAATATCATGCCGGCGTGATCCCATTCGAGGTTGAAGTAGGCGAGATCGGTGTTGGTGGGGCGGCCCCCGTAAGCGCCAATGCGTTTATAGAGTCCTCGCGGCAAAGGAGTTTCATACGGTGCGTAGGAGGCCGCTCCCGGCCATGAACCGGCGTTGTGATGAAGCAGGAACTTGCCCCCTTCACCATGCTTGAGAAGTATGTCCATGGCTTGGACTTGATCCAGTATGGGCGAATCCGCGGACCCGGCATTCTTAAAGTAAAGAGTCCACTCGACGGTGGGGAAATCGGCATACCTCACAATCACGCACCGGATTTCGAGCCCGGAACGTGGGTCGGCGTAGGTGATCGTCTCGCGGGTTCGGTTCAATTCCTGTTCTTGGCTGGTTCGTTCGAGTTTCCACGATTTTAGCAATTCGGTTGAGGCTCGTCCGCCATACATGAACGAAAACGGCGGAGCGACCGCCCGCGGTCCCCAGTTCGCCGAAATCCAATTCCGGGCCATTTCCATCTCCTCCGCCAACGGTGGATTCTCCGCGCCCTGAACCGCCAGACAACTCAACGCGATCACGGCGAATCCGGCCGCTATTCCCGGCAGTTTCATGAAGGTCATTTGCCCAGCATACAAATGCTTGAAAGAATTGTCACGGCAATATTGCTCGCTGGAAGCAGGGGCGTCAGACAAATCTCTTCATGCTCCTCCTTCACTTTGTCCATCACTTTTTGCCAATTTCCCGAGCTCTGCCAGGGACAAAGTGGGAGACAAAGTGAAAGGTAGCTTCAAAATGAGGATGTCGGGTATCGACAAGCCGGGTATTGATTATTTTTGAACTCTGTTCCAAAGAAAAGAATATGAACAAAACGAATCGTCAAAATCATCCCCCAGCCCAAACGATCAATGCGATCAGCAGCGGCTATCGCCAGGCCCAAGTCCTGCTCGCAGCCAACCGGCTCGGGATTTTTTCAACCCTCGGACGAGAAACAATGACTGCGGAATCGCTGGCGCGGGCCATCGCTGCCGATCCCCGCGCCACCCGCATCCTATGCGATGCATTGGTTTCCCTCTCGCTGCTCGAAAAGCGCCAGGGGCTCTACCGCAACTCCAAGCCGGCCCTGGAATTTCTCCTGGACGATGCCCCGTTATCTCAGAATGCACTGCTCCGTCACGGGGCGACCTTGTATGAGCGCTGGGGCAAACTCTATGACGTGGTCAAGACCGGGCGGCCAGCCGGAGCGGATACCATCGATCCGAGGCTGGGGGAGACCGAGCACGATTTCGCCCGGGCCATGGCCAGCACCGGGCGCCTCAGCGCAATCGAAACCGCCGGGAAACTTGACCTCTCACGGGCGCGCCGCCTGCTCGACGTCGGGGGTGGACCGGGGATCTACGCCATCGAGTTCGCCCGGCGCTATCCGCACCTCGAGGTAGTGGTGTTTGATCACGCGGAAACCCTCGAAGTCGCCCGGGCCAACCTTGACCGCGCGGGACTGGCAAACCGCGTCTCGCTGCGAGCCGGCGATGCCTTCCAGGATGATCCGGGCACCGGGTATGATTTCGTTTTCTTGTCCAACGTCATCCATTCCTATTCAGCGCGGCAGAACCAACTCCTGGTGGCGCGCATCGAGGCCAGCCTGACATCGGGGGGGCGTTTGGGGATCAAAGACTTCCTGCTGGCGCCGGACCGGACCTCGCCACGGCAAGCCTGCCTGTTCGCCGTCAACATGCTGGTGGGAACCGATACGGGCGATTGCTATACCCTCGGCGAGATCAAGGAATGGATGCGCCATGCACACTTAATCTGGGAACGTTCCATCAAGCTGGCGCCGCCTTCCCGCCTTGTCCTGGGCAGAAAAGGTTGATGTTGAGAATGCCTTTCCGAAGTCCAGACCGACAGGGGTTTGCTTTTGCGCAAATAATGACTTGTTTTTGCCAAATTATGAACAGCAAAGCGCAGTCAAGGTGATAACCTAAACTAAAGCACTAACTGTTTTGTTGAATGCATAAGCAATTCTTTATTATGCGCGCAAGCATCGACAGCACATTAGTCTGCCTTAGAAGTGCCGAATCGCTTGTGATCCTGAGTGACAGCCGGATGCCCGGCAAAGTCCGGAATTCGCAATGCGCCGGCACAGCCACAAACAAACCATCAACAAAAACCGATTGCATCAGGTAAGGAGGTTGCGAGTGAAAATAATGGTATTGCTCAAAATGGTGCCTGACGTGGTGGAAGAGTTGGAGATCGCGGACACGGGCAAGGCGTTGAATCCGGAGGCTTCGAGAATGATCCTGAGTGAGACCAGCGATCACGCCATCGAACAGGCTCTCCTGCTGAAGGAAAAATACGGCGGCCAGATCACGGTCATCTCCCTGGACGCCCCGGAGGTGGACGATGCCCTGTTTACCGCTTTGGCCAAAGGCGCCGACCGGGCGGTAAAGCTTGCGGTTGATCAAACCTCCATGGGAACAACCACCGCCGCCCGCGTATTCGCCTCGTTTTTTGGCCCTGGTCCGGATGCCATCACTCCGGACACATTAGTCGTGACGGGTTCGCAAGCGATCGACGACCTCGATGGCGAACTGGCGCCCAGCGTGGCGGAAATCCTTTCGCTTCCTTTCACCGGGGTCGTAACGAGTTTGACCATCGAGGATGGCGGCAAAAAGCTTGTGGCGATCAAGGAGTTTTCCGGGGGACTGCGCGGTGAGTATGAATTGAATCTGCCGGCGGTGATGGGCATTCAAGCGGCGGAAAAACCACCCCGTTATGTGCCTGTTGCCAAGGTGCGCAACGCCATGAAAACCGTAAAAATCGAGGTCCGCGAAGCGGTGGCCCCGGAGGGCGCAGAGATGGTGAGCATAGAGCGGATGTACAAGCCGGAAACAGCCGGCGGAGCGGAGATGTTGGAAGGGACACCGGAGGAAGTGGCTCGCCGGATCGCCGAGATCATGGCGGAGAAAGGATTGCTGTAGGAACATCGGAGTCGAGAAAGGAGATCGAATATGAGCGCTGGAATGATCGTTTTAGTCGAACACCTGAAAGGTCAGATTACCGAGATCAGCTTCGAAATGCTGGGAGTGGGCCGGTCTCTGGCCGACGCGCTGAAAATCCCCTTGTGGCCGGTCGTCCTGGGCCCGGAAGGCGCCAGTCTGGCGGCGCGCCTGGGAATTGCGGACGCGGTCCTGCTCGCGGAAGATCCGCGGCTCGAGATGCCTTCACCCGAGGTCGTGGTGGACATCCTCAACAACCTGATGCAGCAAAAGCAGGCCTTCTTGGTCCTGGTGGGTGGAACCAACGTCTCCATGGGTATAGGCGCCCGGTTGTCACTGCGCGCAAGGGTGCCCATGGTCAACTTCTGCAAAGGAATCAAAATCGAGAACGGAGCGGTTCTTGCCACCAGCCAGTTGTTCGGAGGCAAGATATTGAGCGACGTCCGGCTCACAGACCAGCGCGGCATCATCAGCGTTTACCCCGGATCGTTCCCCGCTGACGCCGGCCGCCGTGAAGGAACGCCCCCCGTCGAAAAACTCCAAATCCCCGCCCCCGCCCCGGCGGTCGCGTTCCGGCGCTTTATTGAACCGGCTGCGGGGGACGTGGACATCACCAAGCAGGACATCCTGGTGGCCGTCGGACGTGGAATTCAAAGCGCCGATAACCTGGGTTTGGCCGAGGAATTGGCGGATGTGTTGGGAGGAGCGATATGCGCCTCGCGCCCGGTGATCGACCAAGGGTGGCTGCCCCTGACGCGTCAAGTGGGAAAATCAGGCACGCCAGC
>JAMCZD010000466.1 GCA_023473405.1 Candidatus Omnitrophota bacterium | reverse complement strand
CCGACCTCCGCCGCCCGAAAGAGCCGAACCATGCAGCCGGAGGTTGGGCTGGGGATGAGTCCTACAAAGATCACCAGCTCCTGGCGCACCAATTCGCTGGTCCACAGGCGGCACTGACGGAGGTTGACCGCTGGCTTGGGGGGCAACCGGCTGAGGGCTTCATCGACCGTCAGGGCCTCGCCATTCACAAAGACATCCAGCAGGCGGCGGCGATATTCAGGCAGGCGCTGCAACACGACCTCGTATGCCTCGATCCGACGTTCGCGGTCGTTGGGCTGGGAATTAATCATCTGCGTGGTTCGGGGGGATTGGGGTGTGGCACCATGGACAACCTCTTTGCTTCGTTGCCCGCAGGCTCGACCACCACGGAATTACGCCGAGGTGTCGCGCAGGAACCTTTGAATCTCCTCCGCACTGAATAGTTTCGTGCGAAGGGCCTTGCTGGAACGCAGAAGACCGCGCTTGGTCAACCGCCAAACTGACATGTAGCTAACCCCCAAGATGCGACTGGTCTCCCGCATCGTGTAGGCACGGCGAGGCAGCAGGGCGGGAACCTGGTGATCCGATGTTACTTCGAGTTGTTTCATATCAACTCGAAGAAACCAAATTCAGCCGAGTTTAGGACGGACGAGTAATGCGGGTTCGGTGTCCGGCTTTTTTAGGAGGGCGTCCGGTTCGTCCGAGCGTAAGTTTGATGCCAAGCTCCTTGCACAGCCTTCTTACCTGGCGTTCGTCCAGGTCGGGGAATCCGAGCGCCGCAAGTTCATCCTGCACCTCCTTGCGGGTTTTGTGCATCTTCTGGCCCCAGAGACCCTGAAAGGCGTGAACGAGTCCGTAACGAAGCCTGTCGCGGACCTCGGCGTCTTTGTTCTGAGTGAGGAACGCGAGCGCCGTGAAGAAACCGGCGTCGCCATCGCTATATGCGCGGTAGGCTTCCTCAGCCAACCAAACCATCTCGGCGTCCGTCAGATGGGGTTTTGTGAGTCCTTCCAGCCAACACGATGCCTTCCCAAAGCTCGGAGATGCCGCTATGGGGCCGAACGCAGCTGTGTTCAGCTTTTCGTTTACGGTGCCGCCAACGTAGAGCGGCTTTGGTCTTTTTGGACGGGCCATACAGCACCCGTCAGCTTCTAACACGGCTTCTATACGGAGGCGAGGAAATCAGTAGATTTCGGAAGAATTGGGTTAAAGGCCAAGATCGAAGAAAACACCGACAGGCTGCGGTTTGAAGAAGTGTGGTGAAGTGAGAAAAAATGGGTGAAAATCGTCGTAACTCGTTGCGAACGAGACGCTCTGCCAACTGAGCTACGACCCCAATCCACTTAATTGCAGGCAATTGCGCTTAAGATCGTTAAGCGCCGGTTTTTGCCTCCCAGACCGCACCGTGAAAACCGTGTCAAGTCACCATCCGGGAAAAGGCGAAACCAACTGAGCCAGCGAATACCCGCACCGCTGCTCACCAGACGTCACTCATTATGCCATCGTCGGGAACAACGGCAAGCTGAAATGGAAAAGACCGCAAATATCGAAGGGGTCAGGCCCGACCTCTCCGCGGGCCTGACACCTATGTCAATAACCGCAACGTCTATGGTTACGGGGCTTCGCTGGTTCGCTGGCTGATCCAGTTATAATCACGGACGTCATTGCCCGGGGCAAAGCCCAACTGCGTCCAGGAGATATATCTGACCGGCATTTTAGTGCGGGGATCGACCCATTTATGAATCTCGGAATGTCCGTCGGCGAAAGCAAAGCCGCAGGCGCCATTGTGGTAGCTGGCGGGAATATCGACCCAAGTGGGCGTGGGGGAAACGTACATCGCGCCGTCGTTGATGCTGTCCGGGTGCTCATCGACGAACACCCAGGCCGATGAAGGGGCCGTCTTTTTCATATCGGACAACTTTTTATAAACCGTGAAGCCGCCCCAATCCTTGTCACCCGGCGTGGAGCCGTCGCCCATCCAAAAGTTCATGGAAACGCTCCGGACCCGTTCGGTCCATCCATAAGCGCGCTGCATCCGCGAAAGATAAATATCGGCGGGACATTTATAGACATTCTTGTTCTTGGCGAGGTATTTCGACAATTTAGCGTAGCCGTCCCCGGTCAGATAAGCCAGGTTGGTGTTGTCATTGTCAGTGCCCCAGGTTAGAAAGCCGGTGACCCAACTGTCCTGCGCCGATCCGGGGCCGCCCAAATTCTGATTCTCGACGAGGCTGCCGTTGTTGTCGTCGGCGTACATGAGCCAGGCGAGAGCCAATTGCTTGCTGTTGTTCATGCAGAGGATGCCTTGGGCCTTGGCCTTGGCTTTTGACAAAGTGGGCAGGAGCATGCTGGCCAGAATCCCGATAATGGCAATGACTACCAACAATTCGATCAGGGTGAAACCCTTTTGCGGACGATGAAAGTGGCTCTCTTTCTGTCTCGCGGTGATGCAGTTTGGCACGTTCAAATTACTTCGCATGATCCTATTTCACACAGATTTTCCGCGCTGACTACTGTGCGTTTGCACGCACACGCTTTTTGGACCGTAAAAAAAAGCCGCCTTGTTTTTCCGCCATTCAAGGACGTGCGCAACCTGATTCGGGATGGCTCCAGGGACCGCTTTGGCACGGCGCACAGGGCTGGCGGATTACCAGTCTTTGAAGGGGCTGTTAACACGGTTGGTAATGTCGGGCGGTATGAAACGAAAGGCCTTTTCGTCGTGTTTCTGGGCGTCGAGCAATTGCAGGGCTTGCTGCGGTGTCATCTGGCCTTCGGGAACAGCGGCGGCAGCAGCATTATTGGTCTGGTTTTGCCCCTGGTCCGGCTTTTGAGCCTGGGCGCCTTTTTGTTCCTCTTTTTGCTCCTGCTTCTTGTCCGGTGTCCGGGAATTCCGGCTGGATTGATTTTGGTCCCGCGGTTTCGAATCTTTTTTGTCCTGGTCCTGGTCCGGCTGGGGCTTGGGTGGCGACTGGGGAGGGGAATTAGTTTTTGAACTTTGATCTTGACTTTGCTTTTTATTATTATCTTGACTTTGCTTTTGGTTTTTATTGTTATCCTCGTTCTTCTTCTTTTGGTCCTGGTCCTGTTTTTGCGAGTTCGGCTGGGATTTCTGCTGCTCCTGTTGTTTCTTGATCTCCTCGAGTCTCTTCTTTACCAGGTCGCGATTGAACCGGGCATCGTCGTCGTGGGGATTGAGTTTCAGGGCGCCGTCGTAAGCTTTGACGGCCTCTTCCCAGGCGGCCATGGTTTGTTTGGGATCGGAGGTTTGTTCACCGAGGCGGAAGCGGGAATTGCCGAGGTTGTAATAGGCGCGCTGCTGGAGGGCGAGGTCGGGCGCCGTGAGGGCCTGGGTGAATTGGTCCGCGGCGGCGTCGAACTTTTTGGCCTGGTACGCCGAGGCGCCGGCGTTGAAGGAATAGCGGGGATCGTTGGGATGCTGTTTGGCAAGGCGCTGGTATTCGCGTTGGGCGTCCTGGTAATTCCCCGACTTGTACCATTGCATGGCCTTGGCCGAGGAGGCCTCGGCGGTGCTGGCAAAGGCGACTACCAGGAACAAGGCGGCTATCTTTTCGAGGCCGGCGTTGGTGGTATGGGCAATCGGTTTTTCCGGACGCCGCGCCGGCTTGCGCTCCGGGAAAAAGATTTCCAGCACGAGCAGAACGATGGCGAGGCCAAGCGGCCATTGGAAGCGGTCTTTGAAATGGCGGACAAAGCGGGGTTCGTGCCGTTCCGGGCGGTTGAGGCCAGGCAATTTGAGCTGGCCCAAAAGCGGCGCCAGCCCGTTCCTGTAAAGCAAGTCAATGGTATTGGCGCCAACTAATGGCAAATAAAAACCTTTGGCGGCGGCGGCGATCTGCCTCAGGGACTCTTCATCGAGACGCGATCTCACGGCGTTGCCGTCGGCATCCTTGAAAAAACTGATCGCGCCGGACTTATCCTGCTGCCGGAGCAGTTCGCCCTGGGGAGTGCCCACGCCAATAGTGAAGATGCGCACGTTGGCCTTGGCGGCGTCCCGGGCGGCTTCGAGCGCGTTACCCTCGTGGTCCTCGCCGTCGGTGATGATGACAAGGACCTTTTCGTTTTCCTCATCGTCCTTGAGGGTTTCCATAGCGGTGCGGATGGCCTGGGCGATATCAGTGCCTCCTTGAGGGATAATGCCGACATCGACGATGTTTACACTTTGGCGGAACGCTTCGTCGTCCAGGGTGAGCGGGCACTGCAGGAAGGCGGTCCCGGCAAAGGCTACCAGGCCGAGGCGGTCGGTCTTGGCCAACGGCATCAATTCCAGCGCGGCGAGCTTGGCGCGGGTCAAGCGGTTCGGGGCGATGTCTTCCGCCAGCATGCTGCGTGAGGTGTCGATGGCGACAATGATATCAAGGCCGTGTTGCTTGAGTTCCTCCAATGTGTAACCCCACTGGGGCCGGGCCAGGGCCAGGATGAGGCAGACCACCGCCAGCAACAGCAGCAGCATCCGTGTTTTCTTGTTCGTCGCCGAGACCCCGACCGTCAGGTGAGCCAGCAGACGGGACCGGACAAACCGCGATACATCCACGCGCCGCTTGCGCCATGACCAGTAGAGAAAACCGGCCAGCAACGGCAAGAGGACAAGCGCCAGGACTAAAATGGGCGGATTGGCGAATCTCATGGCAATTTACGCCACACGGTGTGGCTAAAAATAATTTCCAGAAGAAGAAGCACCATGCCGGGCAGGACCAGCCATTCGAAGACGTCGCGGTAATTAAGATATTTATTGACCGCGACCTCGGTCTTTTCCATTCGACCTATCTCGTTGTAAATGGCGTGCAAGGTGCCGGCGTTATCCGCGCGGTAGTATTTGCCCCCGGTTCGTTGAGCGATCTGGCGCAGGGTATCTTCATCAATATCGACCTGGACCGGGATGTAAACCTTGCGACCGAACATGTCGATTTGCGGATAGGGGGCGGTGCCGCGGGTGCCGACGCCAATGGTGTAAACCCGGACGCCCAGGGCCTGTGCGGCATCGGCAGCCGTCAGGGGCGGCACCTGGCCGGCGTTGTTCTGGCCGTCGGTCATGAGGATCACGATTTTGCTCTTGGCGGGAATGTCACGCAAGCGGTTCAGGGCGGCGCTCAGGGCTGAGCCGATGGCGGTGCTGTCTTCGATGGTGCCCAGGCGGAGTCGTTCCAGGTTCTGGCGCAGGAAATCGTGGTCCAGGGTAAGCGGCGCGGCAATGTAGGCCCGCCCGGCAAAGGCAACTAACCCGATGCGATCGCTGACGCGGCTTTCGATGAATTTCTCGAGCACCTCCTTGGCAATGTCCAACCGGTTCACCCGCTGGCCCTTCAGCTCGAAATCCTCCGACGCCATGCTGCCGGATAGGTCCAGGGCGACCACGATGTCGATTCCGCTGGCGGTTAATTTGGCGTGGCCTTCGCCGAATTGGGGACGCGCCAGGGCGATGATGAATAGGCTCAACGCCAGCCAGCGCATTTTGGGAAGCAGCTTACCGGCTTGTGATCGCGTGATGGTGGTGATCCCCTTGACCAATTGGACCGATGAATAAAGGAAGGCGGGCTCGTGTCCGTGCTTGCCCTTGAGCCAGGCCAGCAACGGCACCAGCAATAGCAAAAGCAGAAAATAAGGCTGCGCAAAGGTCATTGGTCCAACGCGGGCAGGGCCTGGTCCAGGGGCTCATTCGCGCCGATCAGGACCGGCAGCGGTTGAGTTTCGTCAACCAGGCGCATGGCGGCCTCATGCAGGTCCCGCAGTTCCGGTTGGGCCGGTTCATAACGCGCAAACTTCACCAGGTCGCAACGATTCAGGAAGTCCGCCAGGCTCACCTTCTGGCTCTCGCTCAGCAAGGCGGTTGACTGCAGTTCGAACAGAAACTCCTCGGTGGTCCGTTCGGGCGCGTGAAAATCAAACCGTTCTTCGAGATAAACACGGATGGTGTCCGAAACGAGAATGGTGAATGGACGCGGCTGGTCGATCAACTCGAGGGCGGCTTCGAGTTTCTGCCGCGCTCGAACGTGAGGCGGAACCGCCGGCTCGGATTTTTCCGGAACGAGTCGTTTCCGGCGCCGCCGCCAGAACCAGTACGCCAAGGCGGCCATCGCCAAAACCGCCAGGACCCAAGCCAGCCAGGCCCAGCCGCTGGGTATCTCGATCGGTCCTTTGATGGGCCGTATGTCCAGGGCGTCATTCGCCCGCGGCGCGGGTTTTACGATGAGGGCGAACAAGTGGCCAGTCATAATTACCCGTGCCGCCGCCGTTTTTCGCGCACCTCAAAAAAACGGCCCAAAGCGGCCGCGTAAGGCTCATCGGTTCGCAGTTGGATGGAATCGATCCGGGCGGAGCGGAACAAGCGGAGCAGTTCGGTCTGGCTCTTGGCCTGGCGCTCCGCAAAGACGCGGCGCTTCCGTTCATCGCCGGTGTTGACCTCGATGACCTCGCCGGTTTCGGCATCTTTCAGCACCAGACGGCCCAAGGCCGGCAACTCGAGTTCGTAACGGTCGATGATCTGCACCGCCACCACGTCATGCCGCCGGTTCGCCTGGCGCAGGGCGATCAAGGAGGTCTGCGCCAGCACCTCGGAAAGAATCACCTTGCGCCGCAGATGCGCGTTGATTTCCGCCCGCGTCGGAAAGGTCTGGCCAAGAAAATCCGACAGGATAACCGCAATCGAACGGTGAGGGGTAACGCGCACCAGGAACTCGAGCGCCGCGTTCAGGTTTGTGCCGCGCTTGCCCGGTTCGAAATACAGTATTTCCCGGATCACGCGCAACACGTGACGGCGGCCCTTGCGCGGCGGAATGAATTTTTCCACCGTCTCGGAA
>JAMCZD010000313.1 GCA_023473405.1 Candidatus Omnitrophota bacterium | reverse complement strand
GGCCGAGCCAGGCGGGTTGCGGAGCGGTTTAGCGATCAAATGGCTGTCTTGTTCAAACCGGCGGTCGAGGTCCTGGGCCGCGCGTTGAAAGTTTCGGAACATGCCCGCGAAGTCTTTGGTGAAGCCGAGATTCGGCGGCACCTGGTCTTTCAATTATCCAAGCTGTCGGCGTTTCTATCGAAAAGGCTTCGAGACCGAACCGGCGCCTCGGTTTGGGATGTGCTGGTGCCAGGCACGGCAGCCGGACGCCTCCGATCCACCGAATCTCTGGAAGCGTTGGCGAAATGTCCCGATCCGGCGCTGATTAGCGTTTTGCGGAAAGTTGACGGCGACGAGGAAATCCCGCCGAATGTGAGGGGGATCATTCTGTTCCAGCCTATCCCGCAATTGTCGCACCTCGGATTGCGCGCCCGGCAAGCCGGGGTGGTTTTTGTGGTGTGCGAAGAGGCTGAAGAGTTTCATCGGCTGGCAGGATTTGAAGCGAAACCGGTCGTCTTCAAGGCCACTTCGAATGATGTGTCTTTCGAGTTGGCCACAGGCGTGGGATCCGCGTCGCGATGTGTGCGTGCCGATTCTGTTCGCGTCCCAAATGTGACGCTTCGGGCTCCGCGGCAGGTGTTGGCGCTGGCGGATGTCGAATTGCAGAACGGTGGCGCCAAGGCGTTCGGCGCCCGGCGCTTGGAGGAACTCTCACGCCGGGCCGATGCCGGTTTCAAAACCGCGCCGGGCCTGGTCATTCCTTTCGGGATCATGGAAGAATTGATGCGGTCCGGGCCTGAGTTGGAAACGGCCTACCGTGCGACACTATATCGATTAAATGAGTCCGGCATTGTGGAGCGCCGGCCAATTGAGCCAGGGCGACAGTCTTCGAGCCTCGAACTGCCTCGTTCGGAGACGTCCGATTTCAACGAGGCACGTGAGCGTCTGCAGGGTCTGATCGGGCAGATCACGTTCCCGGAGGAAATAACCCGGGCCGTGGTTGATGAGTTTGGTACGGAGGCGCGGCTGATGGTTCGGTCCAGCGCGAGCTGTGAAGACCTCGACGGCTTTGCCAGCGCCGGGTTGTATGATTCGATTGCCAATGTCGCTCCGGAAGAGGTTGGGGGAGCGATCAAGATGGTGTGGGCATCGCTTTGGACCCGGCGCGCCGCACTGTCGCGTCAGCAGGCCGGATTAGCCCACGAAAAGGCGTGCATGGCGGTCCTTATCCAGCGGTTGGTTCGGCCCGATTATTCGTTTATCATGCACACGGCGCATCCGGCAGCCCCCAACAGCCTCGAGTGCCTGGCCGAATTGGCCGTGGGACTTGGAGTCATCCTGGCTTCGGCCATCAGCGCGGGGAGTCCATATCGCATGACTTGCAACAGGAAGACCGGGGCCAGCCGCATGGATGTCTTTGCCAACTTCAGCGTCGGGTTCCAGCCTGGACAGAGAGGTACACTGTCATGTCAAACGCTGGACTACTCCCGGGTGACCTTCAGTTGCGATGCCTCGTTCAGGCAGAGAATCGGGGCACAATTAGCCGCTATCGCCGGACGCCTCGAGGTTGAATTTCGCGGACCCCAGGATGTGGAAGGCATCATCGTCGGCGACGAAATTTACCTCGTGCAATGCCGGCCCCAGCCCGGACAAAAAGATGAATGCCGTCGATAAAAACCTGCCACCGGTTCTGGCTTTGTTTGCCAAGCGGATAGAAGGGGACGACAGCCTGTTCGAGTTGGCGCGACGGCGGTTTCAGCAAGCCGGTCTGGGTGCCGAAATGTACGCCGGCACGGTGTCCGAATTGGAATGGCTCTTGCGATTCAAGCCATCGCTCGAAACCCCGGTGATCGTTCACCTGCCGCGCGATCTCGACCTGCTCGATCCCTCCGGCAGCGGCCTGATTTTAAACTTCGCCTCGCGGTTCGCCGGTCGGGTTGGCGGACTTGTCGTGCACGACCAGGCTGAGCTGGGTTCGCGTTTTGAGGACTATATCGGTGCCGCACGGTCCATCGCCTCCCGATTGTCGCGAGTGAGCCATGGTCCGCAACTCTACATCGAGTATGCCGTCGGGCTCGACCCGGAATTGTTCTCCCGCTTTTGTTCCGCTATCGCTGGGCTGGAAGGTATCAGTGTCTGCATCGATGTCGGCCACCTGGGAATTTGGCAGGTGCGAAAGGCCTACGCCCAATCCCGGCCGGGCCAGGACGTATGCGCCATTTTTCCAACCTATCCCCAACTGGATGAACCGTTGATCAGCGAAGTTGACCGGGCAGTCGGGTCCGCCTTGCCCGCCATTCTGGACTTTATCCAGGGCATCGGCGGACGCGACAAGACCGTGCATTTTCACCTGCACGACGGACATCCCATGTCCAGCTTCAGCCCGTTCGGCATGTCCGATCATTTGAGTTTTACGGCGCAAATCCCGATTGGGATTGAATACCATGGGCGCCGCTTTCTGCCGACCATGTTTGGACCCGCGGGCCTCGAGCGGATTCTTTCGAGAGCGATCCAATGCATTGGGCCCGAGCTGGTTTCGTTTACCTTGGAGATTCATCCCACCGATGATCAATTGGCTCTCGACGACGCCGATGACTTGTTTCGCCATTGGCGCGACAAGACGAACGCGATGAAGATGAACCATTGGCTTTGGGTATTGGCCCGGAATTGCCAACTCGTCCGGGCCGCTTGCATGAAGGCATGCCAAGTAGCAGCCGGTGCAAGCCGGCTCTAATCAACTTTGCGCTTGAACCGATTCATCGATTGCGTTTAATTCCTCATGGCGTGATAGATAAGTTGAGAACTTAGAGAGGTGGACAATGCCAAGAAAAAATGTCAGGAAAGCGCCGAAATATCCGGCCATGCAGATAACAACCCAACAAACCGCATCTTCGAAGCCTGTCGAACGGAGTACCCCTGCCGCGCAAGAACGCCCGAAAACACCCGCCGCTACCGGAACCGAAGCGCCGAAATCCCGTGAAAGCTCGGGCCTGGCCCATCCCGCTCCCGTTCCGAAAGCGGCGCCTGCCGGACCTTCCGCGCCGCTGAAACAGTCCGAACCGGAGAAAAATGCTGCCTCAGCCGAGCCATCACCGGTCCCGTCAGTGCCGTCAACGGTCGATGTAGTGTTCGCTTTGCAGGCGCCTCATGCCCGGAAAGTTCAGCTTTGTGGCGAATTCAACAATTGGATACCCGAAGCGACCCCCATGAAACAGGTGAGCGGCGGACGCTGGGAGGCAACCGTGCCGCTCCCGCAAGGAAGCTATCAGTACAAATTCGTCGTTGATGGTCAATGGATGCATGATCCCGAGGCACCCCGAAACGTGCCCAATTTGCATGGTTCGCTCAATTCGGTCATCGAGGTATGCCTTTAAGAACGCGCAAGGTCCGGTTAGGGCGTTGGCGCGTGGAGCGTAATAGCGTATGAGCGGGGGGATACGTGGCGCGCCGGTTTATCGTTGACGCGGATTAATGATCGAACTGACGTTCGATGCTGCGCGATTCTCCCATCGCTTAGGAAAACAGGAAACAAGCAAAGGTAAGACGCTTTTCCTTCGTTCTTTCCTTAGCGAGAATTCTTTTTCTCCTAAGGAAATCAGGAAATCAGGAATCCTCCTTTCCTTTCCTTTCCTGCCTTCCTGTTTTTCTTAGAGATTGAGAAAACGGCTATTCCCAGGGGGCAGGCCATCGATTATTACTAAGATTTTTCCACGTAGGGGCTATGGCTATTTCCGGGACACCACACCAGGATTGGCATCTCGCCGCGACCGAAAATAGCACGAATTAAAGCGGAAAAAGGACGATGAATCGGCGCCGTTGTGCATGATGATTGTATGGTTATCGGGAAGCCTGGATTCGCTGTGCTATTACTGTGTCTAGCGTAACGAGCGTTAGAATAGGTTTGCCGGCTTGGAACCGGTTGCGATGCGTCCTGTGAATCCCGTTGCTTGCCGTTTTGGTTGAAATCTTTTGCTGTACATGAAGAAGTTGTCTTTGCTGCTGTTCTGTTGTTCGTTGCTCGCGCTTAAGGTCGAAGGCCAATCGACCTCGGCGGTTCTCGATATTCCCGCTGGAGCTGCCAACGATGAAATCATGGCTTCCCCTGAACAAGTTCAGGAAATGCAAGATTGGGCTGGCGCAACCTTTGCGGGCGGCAACTTCACCAAGGAAGACAAGGCGTTCCTCTTGGGGCAGCGGCGTGAGGCCCCGTTTTCGTTCGTTTATGGGGGGGCGGCTTCGGCCGACCTGCTGAACCATTGGCCGCAGACGGTCGAGACGAAAGACCAAGCCGACTTCGTCGAACGCCAGGTCAGTTGGCGGGACCCGCAAACCGCCCTGGTCGTGACCGCCGTGGTCAAGGCCTACAAACACTATCCGGCTGTGGATTGGGTGTTGTATTTCGAGAACAAGGGGTCTCTGGATACGCCCATCCTGGAAAAAATCCAGGCCGTGGACGTCCAATTGGTTACCGGCCCGGATAAGCGTCCGGCGATTCTTCATGAGCTTCGGGGAGACTCATGCAGCGACCAGTCTTTCACCCCGTTCACTGCCACGCTGCCCGTCAAACAGAATATCCGCCTCGCCCCCTCCGGAGGTCGCCCTTCGGCGATCAGTGCCTTTCCGTTTTTCAATTTCCAGTATGCCGACCAAGGCTTCATCGCCGCCATAGGCTGGTCCGGACAATGGGCCGCCGCCTTTGACCGTGCCGAACAGGGGCCCACCCGTTTTCAAGCCGGCATGGAATTGACCCATCTCCTCCTGCACCCCGGCGAAAAGATTCGCACCCCGCGAATCCTATTGATGTCCTGGCACGGAGACCTGCGGGCGGCGCAAAACCGCTTCCGCCGCCTGATGCTGTTTCATTATGTCCCCAAGGTTGATAACAAGCCCGCCCCCTTGCCGGTCGTGCTGCAGTGCTTTGACCGCTATTCATGGAGCCGGGCGGATTGGGCGACCGAGGCCGGTCAAATTGCCGCCGCCAAATCGGCGCACGAAATGGGCATGAACACCTTGTGGCTCGATGCCGCATGGTTCCCCGGCGGATTCCCAAACGGTGTAGGCAATTGGTCTGCCAAGCCGAAAGAATTCCCAAATGGGCTTAAACCGGTCAGCGATGAGTGCCATCGCTTGGGAATGAAATTCGTTCTCTGGTTCGAGCCTGAAAGGGTGGCCGCCGGCACCGAAATCGCCCGCGAACACCCCGAATTCGTCTTCGGCGGTGAAAAGGGCGGCTTATTCAAGCTTAACGATCCGGTCGCCTGCCGGTTCCTGACCGATCTGTTGTCCCGGCGGATTTCCGAATATGGCATCGATATTTATCGCAACGACTTCAACATCGATCCCCTGGGCTTCTGGCGCGGCAATGACACCCCGGACCGCCAGGGAATCACCGAGATTCGTTACGTCGAAGGCCATTACGCCATGTGGGATGAGTTGCTGAAGAAACATCCCGGCCTGATGATCGATAATTGCGCCAGCGGCGGGCGCCGGATCGACCTCGAGACTTGCATGCGCTCGGTGCCGCTGTGGCGCAGTGATACCAGTTGTTCACCCGGACATCCCGACTGGAACCAGGTCCAATCCATGGGGTTGTCCCAATATATTCCTTTCCATACCGCCTGCGTTTGGGCGCCCGACGCCTATGACGTCCGCAGCGCCGCAACCGCCGGGCTTATTTGCCAGTTGGATTACATGAATCCCAGTTTCCCGATGGACTTGGCCAAGGCCTCGATCGCCGAAGTCAAGGCCGACCAGAAATATTGGTATGGGGATTTTTACCCTCTGTCCAATGCCTCGATCGATCCGGACCAGTTCATCGCCTATCAACTACATCGTCCTGACCTTAACAGCGGGATCGTCCTGGCCTTCCGGCATCCGGGCTGCAATTTCCTGGGCGTGATTGTCGGCCTGCATGGGCTCGATCCCGGCCTTTCATACACCGTCGAGTTTATCAACGATCAACGGCAGAAGACCACCGAGGTCCTTAGCGGGCAGGACCTGATGAATGGGGTGGAACTACGCTTGGGCAAGCCCGGAACCAGTTTGCTGGTTCGCTATCAACCCGTTAGCCAGTAAAATGACAAAATAACGTTTATTTATTCGCTTTTTTTCAAATGACTACGTATCTTAACCTTAAATCGGAATTGAACATGAACAGCAACCGCAGCGCCAGGTCTGTGCCGTGCGACTCGCGCAAATCCCATCGTGGCTTTACCCTGATCGAGCTTCTGGTGGTGATCGCCATCATCGCTATTCTGGCCGGAATGCTCTTGCCGGCGTTATCCAAGGCCAAATCCAAGACCCAAGGCATCTTCTGCATGAACAATACCAAGCAATTAGCCTTGGCATGGATCATGTACGCCGGTGACCATGACGACACTCTGGCTTTGAATCAAAACCTGAACCCGAAAGAAACCGGCAGAACGGGCAGTTGGGTGAATGGCTGGCTCGATTGGACGGATTGGGCTGACAATACAAATGTTCAGTATCTCCTTGATCCCAAATACTCGACCTTCGCCAAGTATTTCAGCAACACCAAGAACGTCTATAAATGCCCAGCCGACATTTATCTCTCGAGAATCCAGCGCGCCAAGGGTTGGACCGAACGCGTCCGCAGCGTTTCGATGAACTTCTGGATGGGCGATGGCAACCCTGCCGGCTCGAAGGATTGGGGCTCCACCGTCTATAAAAAGATGTCCGATATGAAGCGAAACGCGCCCGTCAATGCCTGGGTTTTTGTGGATGAGCAGCCGGATAGCATAAACGACGGCGCCATGTACGTAGACCCGGCTGCCAATCAGTGGTTTCCATCCGACCTT
>JAMCZD010000207.1 GCA_023473405.1 Candidatus Omnitrophota bacterium | reverse complement strand
GCTGACAAGTTCGATGGTGGGCGGCAGGGGTGGCAACGGGGGGAGTGTGTTGATCAGGATTTTCATGCCGAAGGCGGCTGCAATATTTGCCACCGCCTGGCCGATGCGCCCAAGGCCGACGATCCCCATGGTCAAGCCCTCGAGCTCGACCAAGGGTTTGTCCCAATAACAGAAATCCGGACTGCGGGACCAGCGTCCGTCGCGGACGGTTTGGGCATGATAGCCAACGTGCTGGGTCAATTCGAGCAACAGGGCAAAGGTCATTTGGGCGACGGACGCGGTGCCGTAGGTGGGGACATTGGTGACCGCGATGCCTTGATCGCGTGCGGCGGCGATATCGACATTATTGTAGCCGGTGGCGAGGACGCCAATGTATTTCAAGCGGGAAAGGCGCTGGATTTCATCGCGACCAAGGATGGTTTTATTGGTGAGGACGATCTCGGCCTCGGCTGCGCGGGCGACGGTTTCGGCGGGAGGGGTGCGATCGTAAATGGCGCACGGTCCAAGGGCCTGGAGCGGTTCCCAGGACAGGTCGCCGGGATTGAGGGTGAATCCGTCCAGAACGACAATTTTCATTAGTACTTGATTCCTTCTTTGGTGACGTTGATGCCGACGGCCTGGGCAATCTCGCGCGCCTTGGCCAACATCATTCCGATTTCACTCGCTATAGCGATGAATTGGAAACCCTCGGCCATACGACGCCTGGCCTGGGCGGCATCGGCCACGTGAATGCCGGGCGCCACCCCGTATTTGCTGGCGGTATCGAGGACGTGTTTGACGGCCTGGACAAATTCGGGATCGTCGCTGTCGAACCGTGGTTTTTTGCCCATGGACTGGTGGAGATCGTTCGGGCCGATGAATACAACATCGATGCCCGGCACGCTGAAGATGTCGTCGGCCGCTTCGATGGCCTTGACGTGCTCGGCCATAAGCACGACCAGGATTTCTTCGTTGGCGTGGGCGTAGTAGGTGGCCGGGTCGGTGGCAAAACTGGCGGCGTGCAACTGGCCGCCCACGGACCGGGTGCCCAAGGGCGCATAGCGCGCGGCGGCCACAGCAGCCTCGGCCTCGAGGCGTGAATTGACCATCGGCACCACGATGCCCCATGCGCCGGTGTCGAGGACGCGTTTGATGTTTTCGCCGGTGTTCCATGGAACGCGGACCAGGGGGACAACGCCATTGCCGGAGATGGCCGCGAAGCTACGCGCCGCGGCCTCGATGGTTACGGGTGTGTGTTCCATCTCGACCGTCAGCCAATCGAAGCCGACCTGGGCCATGAGCTGCGCCGCCATGGGATCGGGCAGGTTCAACCAGGTGCCGATGCTGGGTTCGCCGCGTTTGAGTTTGGTTCGAACGTGATTTGATTTCATATGAATCAAAGGGAAACGGTTCAGACAAGGACGGCCCGCAAGGCGGGCGAATCGAATACCGCCGGGTTGACTGCGAACCGGGGGCGGCGTCCCTGTTGGGCATCGACGATTGCCTGGGCGGCGCACAGACTGACCTGCTGGCCGGTCTCGATGGTCCATGAGGCATGATGGGACGTTAAGAGCACGTTGGGGGCCCGGCGCAACGGATGGCCGGCGGGGAGGGGTTCAGTCTTGAAGGTATCGAGGGCGGCGCCGGCGAGCCTACCTTCGCGCAAGGCTAGTTCGAGGGCTGATTCATCGACGAGGGTGCCGCGGGCGGTGTTGACCATGAAAGCGGTCGGTTTCATTTGGCGGAGTTGAGCCTCGCCGATCATGTCGTGGTTATCGGTGGTGGCCGCGGCGTGGAGGCTGACGAAATCACTCGAGGCGAGGAGTTCTTCGAGAGGGACAAACTTGACCCCGATGGAAGCGGCTTCCGCCGAGGGGTGAATATCATAAGCCATCAGGCGCATATGAAATCCCCGCGCGCGCCGGGCCACGGCTTGCCCGATCCGTCCGCAACCGATCAAGCCGAGCGTTTTGTTGAAGACATTGCTTCCCCAGAGCGGCTGCCAAAGGCCGTTGGACATGGCCTGATGTGATTCGTGAACGTGCCGGGCCAGGGTGAGGATGAGGGCAAAGGCGAAGTCGGCCACGGTTTCATTGAGCAAGTCAGGGGTATAAGTCACGATCACCCCCGCCTGGGTTGCCGCCGGAACATCGATCGAGTCGAATCCCACCCCCCAACGGGAGACTACTTTCAAGCTGGCCGCGTCGCGCGACTTGAAAGTATCAACTGTAAACCGGTCAAGGGTAGCCAGGATGGCGTCCATGCCCTGCATCCGTTTTTCCAATTCGCGACCGCCGTGCGGGCCGAACTCGAGAGGAACAATCAGTTCACAGCCCGCATCACGCAACAATTGCATGGCTGACTGTCCGGTTTCAACGAACGCTTTTGATGTAACCAGGACCTTCCAAGACATGCGCCCAATGTAGCTTTTCCGTCTGCCAGGGCAAGTGCCATCCCTGGTAGTGGCAGGGGGGCATTCGGGTAGGGAGCCGTTTCAGCGGTCCGATTTGATTCTTTCGGGGACACGGCCAGGAGAGATCAGGAACGTGCAGCAGCGCATCCCTGCCTTGTCAACTCAATCAATGAGAGTCTTTAGCCAGGTCCAGAGGGTTGATTTCAACCGCACGACGGGGGGGTTGGGCAATTGTTGCGGTTGGGCGGTCTGGACCTGGTTGTTCCTGGCCAGAACGCCGATGGTGACCTCGCCGTCGGTAAAATAGCGGTCGCCGGCGCCGTTGTGGGCATCCAAGGTAGGTCCAACACCGGTAACCTGAAACAGTTGGATTAGTTGGCCGGCATTGCGCAGGTCAGTGAACATCTTGTCGCGCTCTTCGTCCACATTGGGACCGATATGATGAGTGATTTTACCCGTAAAATGGCTGATTCCCACGCTCCGATCGTAAGTGGCGGCTCCGATCCACAGCGCGCGCCCGTTCAATGACCATCCATTGGCTCTCCACCAGCGCACGTGGTGGCGCTGGCGTGCGTTGGAGCCGACCGGTTGCTCGAAGGCCAAGTCCTGCGGCCGGCCCCAAAGGTATAGATTACTCACGGGCGCAGTGGGGTAAGGTCGTCCCAGGAGGACGCTGCGGGCGATATCCAGGCTGCTATGAAGCGTTATCGGATCAGCCGGGTGCCATCCGGCGTCCAACATGGCTCTGACCAGTTCCGTGCGCGAGCCAACCAGGCCGGCATTGAGGACGTCGCCGGGGATACCCTCGCGGGTTTGGGTGCGTCTGGGAGCGGTCTTCCAGGCCGGGTAATTCTCATAGTGTTCCCACAGGGTCGGCATTAATCCATAAGCGATTGATCCATAACTCACCACAACCCCCAGCACCAAGCCCAGGGCGCGCCCCGCACGGCGGCCCAAAGCCGCTGGATGAATCCAAGCCTTCTGCCTCATGATTCGCCGCACTTTAGTATATTATACCTTTTTGAAATGAATCAAAGGCCTGTTTGCGGCGTCGAACTGAAACGAGAACGCGGCGAACGGGCGACGGGGAAAACAATGCCGGCTGAACAGGCTGGACGTGTTCCGTGTGCGCCTGAACGATGACCATACGAAAATCAATCGAGAAGATGACATTATGAAAAGAATTTATATCGCGATTTTTATCGCCCTGGCGGTTGGTGTCACAACCACCCAGGCGGCGGACCTTGCCAAGGCCAAGGCCAATTACAACCTGCTATGCAAAGGCTGCCATGGAGTCGATGGCAAAGGCGATACCCTCCTGGGCCAAAAGCTGGACGTTAAGAATTTCACCGACCTCAAAGTCCAGGAAAAACTCAAGGACGATCAAATGTTCAAATCGATAAAGGAAGGCCTCAAGAAGGGCGGAAAGACGCTCATGAGACCTTATGGCGAGCGGCTTGGCGATCAGGAAATCAAGGACTTGGTTGCCTACATACGCGAATTCAAAAAGTAGCCCGCAGCTCCAATTTGTAACGCCGGGTCCCCACCGCGCGCCACGGGGGACGGACCCGCGTGAACTTCCAAATAGTCCCGGCTGGGAGAAGTCTTCCTGCCGGGACTCTTTCGTTTTTCAGGCGTGGGGAATGCCTCCGGCCTGGCGGCTTTTATAGCCTCATGTTTTGAATGGTTGGGGGCGATGGAGTTGCGGACCGGAGGTCCGGCGCGCGCGCGATTCTTTTTATGTGATTAATCACATGACTGTTTTGAGGCTTGATACTACAAGTCATATCACCTAAAGGGGCATTGGTTTGTTCGCGGCGGACCGCGCAGGCTGCTCTGAGCTGCGGCTTTTTCATCAGGCGCGGCTTGTGGTTCTGAATTGCGGGGGTGGTGTGCGGTGATGCCGCGGGGGCGAAGGTGTGTGATGGAATAATTTTTCATTCAACGAAGAAATTGCTAGCCAAGATGAAAGTTTTTAATTATTAATGATCAATGAATGCTAAACTCAAAACGCCAACTAACGAAGGGAGGTGAATATCTGTGACCGTAAAGAAGAAAAATTCAACCTCGGCCAAACCGGCGAAGAAGCCGGCGGCAAAAAAAGCCCCGGCTAAAAAGAAATAGTTTAGATTAGCGCAGGCCTCAGGATGGCGCACCTGGAGGTTTTGCCTTCAGCCCGCCATCCTGGGCTGAATTCCCACCTAAGATAGTGTTTATGGCCCGCCTGGTGTTAGATATTGAAACGGTTGCCTTACCCCTTGAAGACTTTGATGAATCACAGAAGGAATATCTCTTTCGCGAAGCGGAGAAATTGCCTGATACAGCCCTGCGCGAAACCCGCCGCAACGAGATCATCCAGCAGCTAAGCCTGTGGCCGTTTACGGCGCAAGTAGTTTGTGTGGCGATGCTCAATGCCGACACAATGCGCGGCCAGGTGTTGTTCATCGCGGACGATTATGAGGCGGACAGCGACGAGGCGGGTCCGGTGGAATTTGTTCCATGCATGGACGAGTCGGAGTTGTTGACGGCGTTCTGGGACGTGGCCAAGCACTATGAATCGATTGTCACATTCAATGGGCGCGGGTTTGACGTCCCGTTTATTTATTTGCGCTCGGCCCTGCTCAAGGTGCAAATCTCGCGCAAGGACTGGCTGGGCTATCGTTTTCAAACCGAGCCGCATTGCGATTTGGCGGAGCAACTTACGTTTTATGGGGTGAGCGGGCGCGATGGCGCGGCTCGGCGGTTCAACCTGGACTTTTACTGCAAGGCATTTGGGATAGAGTCACCGAAGAGCCAGGGGGTGACCGGGTTGGACGTGAGCCGGTTGATTGTGGAGGGGCGTTACCGGGACGTTGCGGAGTATTGCCTTCGGGACGTGAAAGCCACGGTGGTGCTTTATCAGGTCTGGAAGGAATACTTGGCGGGAATCAAATGAGTTGGTTTTATCGCTCGCTCATACGCCCGGTGCTCTTTGCCCAGGACCCGGAGGAGATACATCTTTACACCATTGCGAGGCTGGCCTGGGCCAGCCGCCACGAGCTGGTGTGCGAGGCGATCGGCTCTTTTTTCAAGGCGCCCGAGCTGCCCATGAACGTCTTTGGATTGCGGTTTCCCAACCCGGTGGGATTGGCGGCGGGCATGGACAAGGATGGACAAGCGGTGCCGGTCTGGGCGGCGTTGGGCTTTGGGCATTGCGAGTTGGGGGCGGTTACCTGGCAGGCGCAGCCGGGCAATCCTTCGCCGCGGGTGTTCCGGGCCATTGCCGACGAGGCCTTGGTGAATCGCATGGGATTCAACAATGCCGGCGCGGCGGCATTGGCGGAGCAGTTGGACCAGTGGCACAAGAGCGGACAGTGGCCTGATCACCCGGTGGGGATCAATCTGGGCAAGACAAAAACCACGCCCCTCGAGCGCGCTGCCGAGGACTACGCCCAATCGTTCCGGGTCTTGTGGCCGCAGGCAGATTTTTTCGTAGTCAATGTGAGCTCGCCCAACACGCCCAACTTGCGGCAACTCCAGGACAAGGCGGCATTGGATGAGATACTCGCCGCATTGCAGCAGGCGCAACGTTCCCTCACGAACGATCAGGATTCCACGCCCAACCGGGTTCAAGCCGCACGGCAGAAACCGGTCCTGGTGAAGGTGGCTCCGGACCTTGCCTTCGAGGCGTTGGACCAGATACTCGAACTGGTCGGGCCGCGCCAGATCGCGGGGATCGTTGCCACCAACACCGCGCTGGCGCGTCCGGAAAGCTCGGACCCGGACCTGAGCCGGGTTTATGCGGAGGAAGGGGGATTGAGTGGACGACCGTTGCGGGCGCGAAGCACGGAGGTCATTCGCCATCTATATTGCCAGACCCGGGGCGCATTGCCGATCATTGGGGTTGGCGGAATCTTTTCGGCGGACGATGCCTGGGAGAAGATCGCCGCCGGGGCTTCGCTGGTTCAGATTTATACCAGCCTGGTCTATGAAGGTCCGGGGGTGGTCCGCAAGATCGTCGAGGGACTCTTGGACCGGCTTGGCCAGGCGGGTTTTCGGGAGCTAGCGCAGGCGGTGGGTTGCGAGAATCGCGGATGAGGGCGAGTTAGAAGGGGAATCACGGTTCCAGGGCGGCTATGGCGTTCATGATCTCGTTGGCGATTTGCTGGTAGATTTCCTTGAGACGCGGCTTGGCGCAGGTCCGAGCTTCATCGCGGAGCGGTTCGAACATCATGGGCGGGCCGTACTTGACCGTGAACCGCCGGGGCTTGGGGAACCGGGCATTCCGTCCATAGCTCTCGAACGTGCCAAACACGCGGACGGGGATGACCGGTGCGTTGGATTTGATGACCAGCAATCCGATGCCCGCGCGGGCGCGCTGGAATCGGCCGTCCATGGTGCGGGTTCCTTCGGGAAAGAGAACCACGGCTCCGCCGGCCTGCAAACGGTCCAGGATAGCCTTGAGGCCCTGGAAC
>JAMCZD010000089.1 GCA_023473405.1 Candidatus Omnitrophota bacterium | reverse complement strand
GCCGGCCGACGAGGAGACCGTTTCTCCAGCAAGCAAATCCATCTTAATTCCGGGTTTTATTATTACGGTTATCGGTTTTATGATCCCATGACACAAAGGTGGCTAAATAGGGATCCGTTGGCGGACTACGGTAGCGCGGTCTATGGAGTTGCCGAGGCGGAGCCAGATTTCAAACCACGAATTTTTGATGAGGCTGGGCGTGACCAGCTTGGCGTGATCGCGCGAATAGGCCTCAATCTCTATAATTCGTTCGGTAATGACCCCATCGACCAAGGAGACCCAAAAGGGCTATATGGCTTTTGGAATGCGCTGTGGGACGAGTTTACGGATCCGGATGGATATACAACTTGCTACGCAAAGTGCATGACAGGTGTCGGCACAGCAGTACACATTGGCGCTGAACTTGGGGGTGGGACTTACGTCGCAAGGAAATGTTACACCTGGAAATATCCTAAGTGGTTCAAGGCAGGCGGGAAGTACTCAAAGAAGCTCGTCCCTAAACTTGCGGGAAAGATTAGCGGTTGCCTGGCTCCACTAGCCATCAAGGACGCTTGGGATTGTTACCAGGAATGCAAAGACAAGAAATGAATTGGTGGAGAATAGGCCGCCTTCATATACCCGAGGGTCGAGCGATTGGGCTTATATTACTATGGGTAATCCTGTACTTCAACGTCTGCCGTTTCACAGCCGTGCAGGCGGTTGCGCAAAAGGTTCCGGTGGCGTGGAAACTGGTAAGTTTCTTCGCGCTTCTGTTGGCTTCACTGCATGTGGCTAACCAAGGCTATAAAGCCATTCTAACTCAAACGCCTAGGAAGCATGCTGGACTGGTCTTTTCAACGGTTTTCATTCTATCAATGATCTTTGCTTCCGTGTGCTCGGATCGTTATTTCTTATTCATGACGCTTTCGGTCTCGATATATGGGTTTGATTACATCCTCTACTTTGTTTTTTACAGGAAGAAATTCCGCCGCAAACACTTCCTTCGCTAATAGAGCTAAAACGGCGAAGAAGTATGACGCCAACGGGAACCGGACCAACCAGGTCGGCGCCGGCGATTTGCTGACATTCTCTTACGACGACGAAAATCAATTGACCTCGATCGTCTGCTCGAATCTATTCAAGACCGAATTTGTCTACGACGGCAAAGGCCGGCTCCGCAAACGAATAGAATACACCTGGAGCGAGGAAGGCAGCGGCAGCCTGACCTCCCTGGTCTCGGCAGTGACGTACTTTGGAATCGTGCGCAGCAACTTTACCGGCTGGGTCGGATTCCAGTTCCAGGTCGGGGCCAACCCGCTCACGGTGAGAGATCTGGGCCGGTGGGTCGTCGCCGGCAACACCGGAAATCACGTGGTGAAATTGTTTTATTCGGATGGGACGCCCATCCCCAACGCCTCGGTGACGATCAGCACTGGGAGCCAAACGCCCGGCCAGTTCGCCTATGCCGCGCTCTCCACGCCGGTGACGTTGGCCGCCGGAACGACCTACGCGGTCATGAGCCAGGAGGTCAATGCCGGAGATGCCTGGTATGATTTTTACGGGACCCACATCACCTTGAGTGCAGACGCCAACTCCGCCTGGGCGGTGTGGGCCAACCCCACTACGCCGCCCGATTACCTGGCGCCGGGCGGCGATGGCCAGACTTACGGACCGGTGAGCCTGCGTTACGGCTCCGGCGGTGGCGGCGGCACCTCGGGTCCATTGGTGACACAGGTGAATTCCTTTGGAACCATTCGGAACAACTTTTCGGGCTGGGTGGGGTTTCAATTCCTGGTGGGGGCCAACCCGCTGACGGTGACCGAACTGGGGCGTTGGGTGGTCAGCGGCAACAGCGGAAATCACGTGGTGAAATTGTTTGATTCAAATGGGACGCCGGTGCCCAACGGGTCAGTGACGGTGAGCACGGCGGGCAAACCGGCCGGCCAGTTCGCCTACGCCACGCTCTCGACGCCGGTGGTGCTGGCTGCCGGGACCTATTACGAGGTGATGAGCCAGGAGGTGAGTGGGGGCGATACGTGGTATGATTACGGGGGCACGGCGATCACCCTGAGCGGGGACGCCAACTCCGCCTGGGCGATGTGGGCCTACAATGATCCGCCGCCCTATTACGGGGCCGTGGGCGGCTCGGGCAAGAGCTACGGCCCGGTCAACCTCTGTTACAGCACGGACCAAGAAGAAGGCGATTTCATCCTGGCCGGCGAGACCCGCTACATTTACGACGGGATGCGCGTCGTCCAGGAACGGAACGAGAATAACACGCCGACGGTGTCGTACACGCGCGGTCTTGACCTGAGCGGAACGCGAGAAGGAGCAGGCGGCATTGGCGGTCTCTTGGCTCGCTCGGACGGTTACAGCTCTGGCAGTTGGACCACGCATTATTATTACCACGCCGACGGCGGCGGTAACGTGACTTACATGATCAACGGCGCACAGTCGATGGTCGCGCAATACCGCTACGATCCATTTGGCCGGACCCTCTACACCGACGGCACCCTGGCCGAAGCCAACGTCTATCGCTTTTCGAGCAAGGAATTCCTCGAGAATGCGGAATTTTACTATTACGGATTCAGGTTTTATGATCCGGGAACACAAAGATGGGTGAATAGGGATCCGATGGAGGAGCCAAACATCACAACGAAGGCCTTCGTGCATAATTCCAGATTACAAATTCAACAATTCATTGAAAGTGTGAATCAATGGAATCTCTATACCTTCATTGGCAATAATTCTGTCCAATACGTGGACGAGTTTGGATTAAGATATGGCAATCCTGTACCTCCTTGCGCTCCATATCCTGATTGCCTCCAGAAACCAAAACAACCTCCTTGGACAAAGGATGATTACGAGGACTTAGCACAAAAATATGCGCGCAATGCGTTTATGTGTTGGTTCGTAGCCGAAGGATCCTCCAAAGCCATGATGTATGCACCTAACCCAGCTACGGCGATTGGCTGTGCATGCACAGGCGTTGCGGGAGTTGGGGGCTATGTCGGCTCAGGTCTAGGCTGGTGCGGGTGTAAAATCTTGAAACAGTATGCTCCTTAAGAGTGAAGGAATCCCTGAATGCAAACGAATATCTCTCCTCTGCCGCCGGGATCGCTCAGTAATTTCGATAGGACTCTTCGAAAAAACATGCTTTCGAGATTAAAAGAACTCGAGGGATTGAGCGGTATACGTAGATTCATGCGTCGACTGAAGATTGAAATTTGGGCATGGGCTAAAACTCTGAAAGAGTTGCGAAGGAAATCGCAGGATATTGAATAGTGTTAAAGCTCTGAGCACAGCAAGAATCCATTACTTATTAGGCCCGATTCATTGTTAATGAGAACAGCTTATGTCAAGCTAGGAGCAGCCGGTGGGATCGGGGGCCTTTTGGCGCGCTCGGACGGCTACAGCGGAGGCAACTGGACCACGCATAATTACTACCACGCCGACGGCGGGGGCAACGTGACCTACATGATCAACAGCGCGCAGTCGATGGTGGCCACCTACAAATACGATCCGTTCGGGCGGACGCTGTCTGCCAGCGGCACCCTGGCCGCCGCCAACCTCTACCGCTTCTCCAGCAAGCAAATCCATCTTAATTCCGGGTTCTATTATTACGGCTACCGGTTCTATGATCCCATGACACAAAGGTGGATGAATAGGGATCCGATAGGCGAACCCGGCTTTGCATTGCTGAGACGCGGGCTGCGATCGCAACTAGCCGGGGGCCCTAACCGGTATCTCTTTGTCCGAAACAATCCAAACGGATTCATTGACTTCGACGGACTTGACGTAATTGCCATTCCATTCCCCATCGGGGGCGCCGGAGCTGGGGCCGGCGGCATAGCCGGTCCCATTGGTGGAGCATTTTGCGCCGGGGCAGCTATTGGGGCTGGGTTGTGCTGGGCTTTCCCGAACACAATGACCCTACCTGGAAAATGGATTGGAAATCTGATGTGCCCATCAAAGCTACCAACCTTTGATCCCAATAATAAAGACCATCAAGACGCTCTTAAAAAGTGCGCTGCCCGGCTCTCCAAGTATGAGACTGCAACAGAGGCGGGTAATCAACCGCCACTGACCCCGCAGGAGATTTACGAATTCTACAAGGCCTGTAAGGAGGCTCAAGGGATCGATCGTCCTCCAAGTGTGAATCCACCAGCACCTAAGCCCTGAGGAACTATGTCGCCGAACGGCGATGGTCTGATCTTTTACAATGCCGCGCTGCGGATTTATGCCCCTCACGATTTACATGCCGAGTTGCGGAACAGGCTGGACCTAAATCCCACACTGTCAGCCCAAGCGGGAGAGATCGTTTCCGATCCAGCCGCTCCGACCGGTAAAACGTTTCCTGCGGATGTTTGGCTTGTGGTTGCACCGGTTGACGTATGCCGGCCTATAAATGAGCACCTTAGTTGGATAATAGAAAAAGCGCGACCGAATGTTGCATATTTAAAGAAATTGGTTGAGAGCGGAATTCACATCGATATTTGGTGCACCTGCACGACTAACGGAGTAGCAGCTTTAATCTCGATCGATCCCACCCTGATTGCATCCCTCGCACACTTAGAATTGCCAGTGAGCGTACGGTTTGCCGCTTTGCCGCAATTGGGTGGTACTGGGGTGTCCTCATTTTTGGGTTCCGTCCCAAGTAGGGACACAAAACAACAGAAAAACAAGTGATGCGTAATGTAAAGGAAATACTCTTGCCCAGACCTATGGCCCGGCGAGTCTGCGTTACGGCTCCGGCGGTGGTGGCGGCGGCACCTCGGGCCCCCTGGTGACCCAGGCGAACTCCTTTGGAACCATTCGGAACAACTTTTCGGGCTGGGTGGGGTTTCAATTCCTGGTGGGGGCCAACGCGCTGACGGTGACCGAGCTGAGGCGTTGGGTGCTCAACGGCAACAGCGGAAATCATCTCGTGAAATTGTTTGATTCAAATGGGGTAGCGGTGCCCAACGGCTCGGTAACGGTGAGCACGGCGGGCAAACCGGCCGGCCAATTTGCCTACGCCACGCTGTCCACGCCGGTGGTGCTGGCTGCCGGGACCTATTTCGAGGTGATGAGCCAGGAGGTGAGTGGGGGCGATACGTGGTATGATTACGGGGGCATGGCGATCACCCTGAGCGGGGACGCCGGTTCGGCCTGGGCGATGTGGGCCTACAACGATCCGCCGCCCTATTACGGGGCGGTAGGCGGCTCAGGCAAGAGCTACGGCCCGGTCAACCTGCGCTACAGCACCGACCAAGAAGAAGGCGATTTCATCCTGGCCGGCGAGACCCGCTACATTTACGACGGAATGCGCGTCATCCAGGAACGGAACGAGAACAACACGCCCACCGTTTCCTACACGCGCGGTCTTGACCTGAGCGGAACGAGGGAAGGAGCCGGCGGCATTGGCGGTCTTTTGGCGCGCTCCGACGGTTACAGCTCCGGCACCTGGACCACGCACTATTATTACCACGCCGACGGTGGCGGCAACGTCACCTACATGATCAACGGTAGCGAGGGCATGGCCGCCCAATACCGCTACGATCCATTCGGCCGGACCCTCTACACCGACGGCCCCCTGGCCGAAGCCAACGTCTATCGCTTCTCAAGCAAGGAATTCCTCGAGAATGCGGGTTTTTATTATTATGGGTTCAGGTTTTATGATCCGGGAACACAGAGGTGGGTGAATAGAGACCCTATGGGTGAATGGATGGATATCAACCTCTATCGATTCGCGTAAAGGGGTCGGTTCTTAATATTGACATGTAGCGGGGCGACAGGCACTCTCCCGGCATGGCCCGCAAGTTGAGATTGGAGTATCCCGGCGCGATTTATCACGTCATGAATCGCGGCGACCGGCGCGAGCCGATCTTCAAGGATGACGCGGATCGCCAGCGGTTCGTTGAGACGTTGGGCGAGGCATGCACCAAAACGGGCTGGCAGGTTCACGCCTACGTCCTCATGCCGAATCATTTTCACCTGGTGGTCGAGACGCCCCAGCCGAATCTGGTGGCCGGGATGAAATGGTTTCTGGGCACTTACACCAGCCGTTTCAACCGGCGGCACAAGCTGTTCGGCCACCTGTTCTCCGGGCGCTACAAGTCGCTTATCGTGGATGGTTCGGGCAGCGGCTATCTCAAGAGTGTGTGCGATTACGTCCACTTGAATCCGGCGCGGGCGAAGCTCGTGGCGATGGACGCGCCCTTGGCGAGTTTTGCGTGGAGCAGTTGGCCGGCGTATTTGCTCGCGCCCTCGAAGCGGCCGGCGTGGTTGCGGGTGGACCGGTTGCTGGGCGAGTGGGGAATTCCCAAGGACAGTCGGGCCGGGCGGCAACGGCTGGAACAGGCCTTGGAAGAACGGCGCGGGGCGGAGGAGGGCGAGGAGTTCAAGCCGATCCGGCGCGGGTGGTGTCTGGGGGAGGAAGCGTTTCGGAAGGAATTGCTGGCGCAAATGGGCGAGCGGCTGGGGGCGGAACATTACGGCGAGGAGCGAACGGAGACGGCGGAAGCGCAGGCGGAACGAATCATCGCGGAGGAGTTGAGGCGGCGGCGGTGGAGCGAAACCGAACTCAAGACACGGCGCAAGGGGGATGCGGCCAAAGTGGCGTTGGCGGCACGCCTGCGGGCGGAGACGACAATGACGGCGGGCTGGATCGCCGAGCGCCTGGCAATGGGCACGCGCGGTCATCTGAACCACTTGCTGTATCGGCAGCGCAAGGCGGGCAGGTAGTAGCCATTATCAAGAACTGACCCCTTTACCGATTGCTGTCTGGTTGGCCCTAGCTTTGATAACTGGCGGTAGGTCGGCGTCTAGCTTCCTCTTGGGCCCACCCACTCTGGGGGTCATCATAGCGGTCCTTGTGGTGTTTTATGCCG
>JAMCZD010000547.1 GCA_023473405.1 Candidatus Omnitrophota bacterium | reverse complement strand
CCGATCTGGCCGTATTGTTTGATGTGGTTTTAACTCATGATAAATGACTTGCAACATGACCACTCCTTCCGAGAAATTACGCCACTTCGCCAGCGATAATTACGCCGGCCTTTGTCCTGAAGCCTGGGACGCCCTGGTCGAGGCCAATCATCACCATACCCCCAGTTATGGCGATGACCCCTGGACCAGCAAGGCAGCCGACCTCATTCGCGACGTGTTCGAAACCGATTGCGAGGTCTTCTTCGTGTTCAACGGCACCGCTGCCAATTCGCTCGCCCTGGCTTCGCTCTGCCAATCCTACCACAGCATCATCTGCCAGGATACCGCTCACGTCGAAACCGACGAATGCGGCGCCCCGGAATTCTTCTCCAACGGCACCAAGGTTCTCCTGGTGCCCGGGCCGGACGGGAAACTTGAACCGGCGTCGATAGAACGCCTGGTCAAACGCCGCACCGATATCCATTTCCCCAAACCCAAAGCCGTCAGCCTGACGCAGGCCACCGAGTTGGGCACCGTTTATTCACTCGATGAATTGACCGCTATCGGCCAGTGTGCCAGCAAACTCGGGCTCAGGGTTCACATGGACGGCGCCCGGTTTGCCAATGCCGTTGCCTCGCTCGGGGTTGCCCCGAAACAATTGGCCTGGGAGGCCGGCATAGATGTTCTTTGCCTGGGGGGCACCAAGAATGGCGGCGCCGTCGGCGAGGCCGTCGTCTTCTTTAATCGCGACCTGGCTTACGAGTTCGATTATCGCTGCAAGCAAGCCGGCCAACTGGCATCCAAAATGCGCTTCCTGTCCGCGCCATGGGTCGGGATGTTGAAGGACGGCGCCTGGTTGAGACACGCCGCGCATGCCAATCAGATGGCGGCTCGGCTCGCCCAGGGCATCCGCGCGTTGCCCGGCGTGCCTATCCTCTTTCCTCCGCAGGCCAATTCCGTCTTCGTCCAACTCCCCACTCCTCTGGTCGATGCCCTCCACCAGCGGGGTTGGCGGTTCTATACCTTTATTGGCCAGGGCGGCTGCCGCCTCATGTGCTCCTGGGATACCACCGAACAGGACGTCGATGGTTTAGTGTCCGATCTGCGCGAACTCGCCACCGGCGCCTAACATCGAACAAGCCCAGGCCTGGAGCGTGGGGAGCGTGGAGCGTAAGAGCGTGGGGCATCGGAGCGCGGTTGCCCTCATCCACGTGTGTGTTTCAGCGTAATTCCCGCTGAAGTCCTTGAAGCTCACAACTCGGGAGTGAGAAAAAATTCTTAGTTTCCTTAGTTTGGCCCTTCCGTTATTCCTCCGGCAGGAGCAATCGCTCGAGCTCGGCGTAATCGCCAACCACATGGGTGGCTCCGCTTAGTTTGGCGGCAGGCAGGGTGTTGGTAATGGCGATCACGCTCATGCCGGCGGCGCGGGCGGCTTCAATCCCGGCCGGCGCATCCTCAACCACCCAACATTTTCGCGGCGGCACCCCGAGCAGATTCGCCGTGCGCAGAAACACGTCCGGGGCCGGTTTGCCTCGTCCAACGTCTTCCACGCTCACCACAACCGGAAAGAAACGCCCCAGGTTCCGCATTGCCAGCACCTCGTCGATAACCGTGTGGATCGAGCCGGAGGCCAGTGCCAACAGGTAGCGCCGGGACAATTTAGCCAATAGGTCCGGCACCGGGGCGAAGATTGGTTGTTCTTTGGTGAGCAATTTCAAAAACCGGTCTCGCTTCCAGGCAGCCAGCTCTTCAAACGATTGCGGCGGATGATGGCGGGCGATGAAATCATCCCATAACGCCCGGTCGGACCGCCCGTAATAAGCCTCGAAATCCATGCCGTGCGTCTCGCCGCAGCCCATTTCCCCGAATACCTGCTCGAAGGCGCGCGCGTGCAGCGGTTCACTGTCCACGATCACGCCGTCCATATCGAAAATCACCGCCGCAAAATCGTTCATCGCTCAGCCGGGGAATGACCAAACTATCGTATCGGCGAGTCTTTGGGCCGTTCAACCAGGTGCAATAGGTTGCCCTCAGCATCCTTGAAAAAGAGCACTTGCCCGCCGCCGCCCGCCGGTTTGGCTTGATCGGTAAACACAATCCCTCGAGCCGCCAGCTCCGCGCGTGCCAAGCCCAGCGACTCCACCCGCAACGCCAGGTGCCGCCACCCCGCCAGGGTATTTTTCGCCGTCTCCGCCAGGGCCTGGTCGCCCTGGTAAATCTCCACCATCGGCCCCCCCGGCATCCGCAAAAGAAAGGCGGGCGGTGTTTGGCCGTTGTCAAAGACCAGCTCCGCTCCCAGAGTTCCAACATACCAATCCTTCAGGGCCGCCGAGTCGCGGGCCGCTAGTCCGATGTGTTCGACTGTAAAGCGCATGGGCCTGATTTAGAGTTGGGGTGCTGCGCCCGTCAATAATGGAAAATCGGGACCGGGATTTGGGAATTGGGATTTGGGAATTAGGATTTAAGAAGTGATGAATGGACAAGAGAGAGTTGGAGAAAAGCCCCTGGAGTTTGCATGTCGCGTAGTGCGTTTGGTCGGAAATGGTAATGAGATCGGTGATTTTGCCACATCCATATGAGCATCAATGGCTAAAGGAAGAGGCCAATGAACTCCTTGCCATTTTCACCAGCGCCCTCAAAACCTTAAAATCCCAATTCCCAGATCCCAAATCCCAAATCTGGGAAATTTTGCTAGGCAGTGGAGAACGGTCTCGTTAAGGTTCCGCGCGAACAGCGTGATTTGGGAAAATTGATTGGAATTTAACTCTTTATCCAAGATTACCATGAAGCCGAAACGAGTTCTTACACGTCGCTATTTCCTCAAAGGCATGCTGGCCGGCGCCGGCTTGGTGAACCTCGTGCCGCGCCGGGTCCTGGGCGGTGCCGCTTATACCGCCCCCAGCGAGGAGTTGACCAAGGCGGTGATCGGCGTGGGCGGCATGGGCCAGGGGCATTTGACCTATCCCGGCGCCCGGTTGCTGGCCATATGCGACGTCGACAAGGGACATCTCGAGGACACGCTCAAACGGGTGGGCAAGGATGTCAAAGGTTATCACGATTTTCGCGAAGTGCTCGCCCGGCCCGATATCGATATCGTTCATATCCCAACTCCGCCACATTGGCATGCCCTGATCTCGATCGCCGCCGCCGAATCGGGCAAGGATATCTGGTGCGAAAAACCAATGAGCCGGACCATTGGCGAAGGCCAAAAAGTCGTCGAGGCGGTCCAGCGGAACGGGCGGATATTCCGGCTCAATACCTGGTTCCGGTTCGCTGACAACTTTTACGGCATGGGCACTCCGGTTCTGCCGATCAAGAAGCTCGTCGAAAGCGGCATGCTGGGGTGGCCCCTCAAGGTAACCGTCAGCGGCATAACCGGTTTTGATTGGAAGTTCTATTGGGTGGGACGCACCGATTTAATCCCGCAGCCGGTTCCTCCCGAGTTGGACTACAACCTTTGGCTCGGCCCCGCCCCTTACAAACCTTACCACCCGCACCGGGTTCACGTCACCTTCCGCGGTTACTGGGACTACGACGGCGGCGGACTGGGCGATATGGGCCAGCATTACCTCGATCCCGTCCAGTACTTCCTCGGCAAGGACGATACCAGCCCGGTCGAGATCGAAGTCGATGCCCCGCAGCAGCATCCGGACGCCGTGCTCACCTGGCGCCGGTTCCGGATGAAATATGCCGATGGCTGCGAGATTATCCTGGATGGCGAAAATAAAGACCAGAAGGCCGCTTATATCGAAGGACCGGACGGCAAGCTCTTCCCCGGATTCAACTCCGATATCCCCAAGCTCAAGGAAAAATTGGATGCCTTCCCCGACCCCGAACCGCAGTTGACCGATTTCAGCCAGGCCGTTCGGACCCGCCGCAAATTCGCCTTAAACGAGGCCAACGGACATCGGTCTTGCACCTTGGTCAACCTATGCAAGGCGGCGCTTTACCTCGGACGGAACCTGCGGTTTGATCCGGACCAGCAGCGTTTTATTGATGATGAAGAAGCCAATCGCCTGGTCTGGCAGCCCATGCGCGCGCCCTGGCACCTGTGAATTCCACGCAATCGAACCGCGACCTCAGCTTTGACCGGGAAAACCTTCAGCAAGTCAGGAAAGAAATGAAACCTCGATCCGAAATCTATTGGAAAATGGCCCGCCCGGCGTTGTGCCTGGCCGGTTTCCTTGCCTTCCTCAGCCCCGCCTGCGCCTCCGTGACCGAGTGGGTGCAGAAAATGCCCATCGAAAACCCAAAGGAATTAACCGAAGCCAACGCCGCTGTCATCAAGCTCGGCCCCGCCGGTATCGCCGAGATTTGCCGAATGCTGATCCCCCAGGGCGCCGGCAACGACGCCCCTGCCCGCTTCGCCCTCAATGGATTGGTCAAATACGCCAATCGCCCGGGAGCGGAACCGGACCGTCTGATGGTATCGAGCGTTTTGATCGCTGCCCTCGAAACTTCCGCTGACAACGAAGTCAAGGCATTTTTAATGAGCCAAATCGAGATGATCGCCCACGACGAGGCGGTTGGAACCTTGAGCCGGTTCCTCGCAAACCCCGACCTTGCCGAGCCGGCCACCCAGGCCTTGTTGGCGATTCATAGCCCGGCCGCCGCGGCGGCGTTAAACAACGCCCTCCCAGCCGCCACCGGCGCCAACCTCGTAACATTAATCAAGGCCCTGGGCGAGTTACGCTGCGCCGAGGCAGCTCCGCGGATTCGTTCCTTTGCTTCGAGTGACGACCGCGAGACCCGGTTGGCGGCATGGTTCGCCTTGGCCAATATCGGCGAACCGTCGGCGATGGAAATCCTCACCCAAGCGACGCAATCCACTTCAGCCTACGATCGAGCCAAGGCGACTTCCTTTTACCTGCTCTATGCCCAACGCCTCGCCGAGACGGGCAAGAAAGAGCTGGCGGAGAAAATGTGCCGCAGCCTGGTCCAAACCCGCGCCACCGCAGGCGAGGCAAATGCGCGCTCGGCCGCCTTGAGCACTTTGGTGGCCATTGCCGGCGAAGGCGCCCTGCCCGATCTGTTGGCGGCGGTCGAGAGTGAAAACCTGGCGTTTCGCGTCGCGGTGTTACGTCTCGGGGCGCGCCTGCCCGGGACCGGCGTAACGAGCCAGTGGGTGGATACGATGGCCAAAGTTGCGCCGCCCATACGCGCCGATATTATTGTCATGCTCGCCCGCCGCGGTGATAAGGCCGCCCTGCCCGGCCTGTTGGAGGCGTTGAAAGACCCTGATCAGGGCGTTCGGCTGGCGGCGATCGATGCCGCCTGTCGCCTCGGTCGCGATGACGCCGTACCAGACCTGCTGAGGGTTTGTGAGACCGACCGGTCCGGCGAAATCCAGGCCACGGTGGCCGTGCTGAAGCGATTGCCGGGCGGCAAAGTCTTGAAGCAGGCCGGTGAAGCGCTCCCCAAGGCCTCGGTCATGGGCCGCAAGGCATTGCTCGAGCTGCTCTCGCAACGCCATGCCCAGGACCAGGTTGCCGCCGTGTTCGCCCTTACCAAAGACAATGATTCAACGGTCCGCTTGGCCGCAATCAAGGCACTGGGCAACGTCGCGCCAGAACCTGACCTGCCCCGAGTCGTTGACCTGATGATCACGACCGGTGACCCGGCTGAACAAGACGCCGCCCAACAGGCAATCGTCGCAATTGCCAGCCGAATAGACGACCGCGACCAGCAGGCGGCGCCGCTCCTGGCAGTGTTCGACCAAACCACCGGCGAAAAGCGATGCGCCCTGCTGAACGCATTGGCCGAGCTTGGCGGCAGCCGGGCACTCCAGACCGTCGTGGCCGACACGCAAAATAGCGATGCGCATATCAAAGATACCGCCTTGCGAGCGTTAGCCGATTGGCCCGACCGCAGCGCGGTTCCCGCGTTGATCGAGGTTTTAAAAGGGCAAAACGAAACGGTATACCAGTCCCTGGCCATGCGCGGTTGTCTTCGCTTGGTCGAGGACTCCGGCTGGGCTCCAACCCGGCAGGTGGACATCTACCAGCAAGCCATTCAAGCCGCCCAGCGCCCCGAAGAAAAGAAGCTTGTGCTGTCCGCGTTAGGACGTGTCCACACTATCGAATCCCTGAAAGTGGCGGCAGCCTGCCTCGAAGACTCCACTCTGCAAGCCGAGGCGGTGATGGCTGCCGCCAAAATCGCTTGCCCCGAACCGGACAAAAAGACCGGGCTTACCGGGCCGGAGGTAAACACCGTGTTGAAAAAGGCCATCGAGGTTTGTCGCGATGACAAGGTGCGCCAAACGATCGGGAGCTACCTCGAGACGTTGTCGCCCGCGCCAGCCCAATAAAAACCATTCGTCGTGCAAACTCTAAGTCGCCGGACGTTTATTGGTGCGAGCCTGTCTGCAGCCTTGCCGTTGCCTTCGGCCTCGGCCGCGTTACCCACCGTCCGGCGCGCCCCCATCCTCATCGGATATGGCGTGGTCATTATAGGTTGAGCGGTTCGCGTACGTCTCTTTTAACTAAAACTAAGGCCCAACCTATGGTGACCCCTTTGACTCCGGTCCACCAATACCTCGACAAGCACAGCCTGCGCCAGCAAGATTCTAGCGTCATACCACCGGGTGATTGGCGGCCAATTTCAAAATCACCTGCGGCGCGCCCTTCGTCACCTTGAACGTCTTTCCGTCCTTGGCTTTGACGGTGGCCTCGGTGCGTTTATGCACCGGATCAAATGGCTGGAAGTGAACCACCTCATAAGCCTTCAACGCCTCCTTGTCTTTCAGTCCGCCCAGCACGGCCAGATCAATGGTGTCGTTGTTGTCCGCCCGCGACGCCAGCGCGCCATTGAGGATGACTTGACCGGCAGCGCCATCAATCACGCTGAACGGATCGCCCAGCGTCAGTTTGTTCTGGGTCAGGGAGC
>JAMCZD010000459.1 GCA_023473405.1 Candidatus Omnitrophota bacterium | reverse complement strand
GGGTTTGGTCAATGACGGCTTGGGCGTAACGTTCGGTGAGATCTTGGAATTGGTGATTAAATAGATATTATCCCATGCAAAATCTGAGCTTCAATCATTTTTTCCAGAGTTTTGTCTCACACCCATATCGACAATCTCTTTCAGAAAACTGTTGATTGTTATGCCGAGAGCGAAAGAGGCTGACATTTTTTTTCCTGGCTCGATTCCCCATGTCCGAGGCGCCTATTTCTTCACCGGCCAAAGTGGCAGCACCGTCTTGCCGTAGACTTCGTTAAGCACCTGGGCAATGCCGGCATATATGGCCGACGCACCGCAGATAATCCCTTCAAATCCGCTGAACGCCTTGAGTCCGGGATTCCCGGTTGCATCCCCAATGGCAAGCAGGAAAAACAGAACCGTGAGTGAACCAAATACGAACTGCAAGGCAAAATTCAGTCTGAGCGTTCCCACGAACAGAAGCAGAGTGAATATTCCCCACATCACCAGATAGCACACCATCCCGGCAGTGGACGATTTGTCGGCCCACCCGAGTTTAGGCATCACCAGCAAGGCGGCCAGGGTCAGCCAGAAAGCTCCATACGAAGTGAACGCGACCAACCCGAAGGTGTTCCTTTTCTTCCATTCCATGATGCCCGCGATGACCTGGCACATCCCGCCGTAAAATATCCCCATGGCAAGGATCATCGAGTTTAGCTCGAAAAACCCGGCGTTATGGATATTAAGCAGCACGGTTGTCATGCCGAAACCAAGCAGACCAAGCGGTGCTGGATTTGCCGTTGCGTCTTTGATATCGATGCTGGTTGATTCGCTCATAATTTCTTTCGTGACTAACTGATAGGAATTTGGTTTCTAACTAATTTGTTGAGGATAGCTGGACAGCATTTCCCACAGCAAGGAAAAAGGGGGCTCAGCGCGTCACGGGCGTCACGACAATAAGGCGGGGTCGTGTCTATGCATTCTTCATTTCTCACTCTGCCAATCAATTGAATTGAAGAACGCAACAATGCCTTAGGGGTCGGTCCTATAATCTTTGCATAGGAACTCAATGATCTGGCGTTTCTGATCGCGCCAGATTTCGAGCTTCATACGGCCCGGGGGTGCGGCTTGCCAGACGGGCAGAAAATCGGAAAGTGAGCCGGCAGGCAGGCCGTTGCATTTCAAAATCACGTCGTTTTCTCTCAACCCCGCCACGGCGGCGCCACTGCCCGGCGGAACCTTCTCGAGGCGGACTCCAATCTCGCCGGGTAGTCCGGCAGCGGAGACCTCGCCAAGGCCGATGACGTTCTTGATCATTGCCCCAAGCCATGTCGCAACAGAAGGATCGCGCTTCGATTCAGGTTCCACAATGGGCCTGGCTGGGTCCGGCAATACGGGGGCGCGCGCGAGCTTCTTCAGCGCCGGTTTCTGGACGCCGAACTGGTCCATGGGGAAATTGCGGAAGCCTAGCTTCAGCGCGGGCGAACCTTCTTTGACACGGTAGTCACCATGGGCTGGATCAATAAATTGGGCATCGCCGACCAATGAGTGTTCGTCGCGGCCGCTTTGCTGCTGCAGGTATAATGCCGGCAAAGGGGTGGCGCCGGGTTTGTGCAACAGGTTGAAGTCGATTTCCTTGCCCCACGGAGGTTTCACCCGGATAGGGCGGTAGTTCGTGAAAACGATGTTACGCCGGAAGGCATCCTGGCTGTTGGCGAACCAAACATGCGGGTGGAACGAGTTATTGACGATGATGTTGTTTTCGACAACGCGGTAAAATCCTTCCCGGTTCTTGATCCCCCCGCCAAGGCAAAGGTTGTTGTAGATTTCGTAATTCGATGAGCCGTCGTCAAGGTCTATGTCCCAACCGTGGTCGCATCGCCAGCGGTTATTGCGCAGGATGCTGGTTTTTACCGCATCGCACAAAGCCAGCTCCGGTGCCTGAGCCCCCATGGCGTTCACCTCGTCGATGTTCGGCCTCCAGTAGCGGTCGCGGCCCCACGAATTGAAGCAACCGTGGTCGCTGGTCTCTTTGACCGTGTCGAATACGTCGCAGAACTCAATGACGTGGCCTCCCCAGCAACTGTCGCCGATGTTTATGCCGGCGCGCGAGGTATCGTAGATGGAGCAATGCCGGATAGTGATGCCCATGGCCATTGAAATCTGCACGCCGGCGGCCTGCTTTTCGAGCACTCCCACTTGACGGATCAGGCAATCATCAACCAGACAATCAGACGGATAATCATCGGTCTGCGGACCGGGTGCCCGGTCAAGACCGGCATAATCCTGGAGTTGGTTATACTCGAAGAGCGGATTGCGCACCGCCTTCGGGTCGCCGACGAAAGCCACGGCACTGGCACCCGTGCCATGGATATCACAACCGCGAATCGCGATCCGCCGGTTGCGCTTGTTGACGAAGATGGCGTTTCCGCCCAACTGGTCGAACTCGCAGTCTTCAATGGTGCAGTCCTCCGCGTTGTTGAACACAACCGCGCCGCCGCGGTAGATGGTCCAGTCGCTCCGCAGCAACGGTTCCATGGTGTCCATGAATGTCCGCGCCGCGTGCCGGAAGACGATGCCGCGGAGCAGGATGCTTTTTGCGCCGTTCAACTCCACCAAATGCCGCCGGAGGACCGCCTCCACCTTTGCGGTTTTCAAATCCACACCTGGCGGCGGAGAATAATACAAAGTGCCGGTCTTGCTATTGTGGAACCACTCACCGGGGGCGTCGAGTTCCTCGAATATGTTTTCGACGTAACGGTACTGCGCGTGCATGCCCATCTGCCGGTTATTCTGCCAGCCGCCTTCGTAGGTGACTTCGCCCTTCTCGTTCTTGCCCGTGATGCGGTAATGGTAACCTCCCCACCCGGCACGATGCATTGCATGGATATAACCGCCGGTTGGATCAGCCCAGCGGGCCGCGCGCTCCTTGCTAAATGCATCGGCCGAATAACCGCCGTAGGGAAGCACCCGCGGATCGAAATTCGGATAGCGTGCCATCCACTGGCGCTGGCCGTTGACGAACAACTGGTCGATCGTCAATCCACGCGCTGTTTCGGCCTGCCAGATGCCATTCGTATACGGCTCCCACCGCAGGTCGAGCTTCATCCCGCCGCTGATGACCGGCGTTTCATTGGCGACAGCTTGCCATGTCGTGCCGGAATCTTCCGCAGTCAACACGAGCGTGTCGGCCAGGTAAAACGTTCCATCGCGAAGCCAAATCGTGACCGGCTTGGCCGCCACCCGCGCCGCTTGTTGGGCGCGCGCCAAGGTGGCAAACGGCTTGGCCTTTGCGCCGTCGTTGCCATCACTGCCCCCCGGCGCAACGTAAAACTCATCCGCACTCGCAGTGGCGAGGGCGAGCATCGCAAGAATCTGAATGAGGTTTAATGCTTTCATAGGTATTTCGCCAGTGAGTTGTCGGGAGCAAAGAAGAGCTCGACGCGGTCTTCCTTTGCCACCGTCAGTTTGTCCGGGAACGATTCCGCAATCAATGGGGTTTCATCGTGGACCTCGAAGGCGAAGTAGAGATACTCCTCCCCTATCAAGGCCCTGAATACCGTTGGCGGCGCTTTGGCCTCCTCACACGTTAACGAAGAACCAGTTTCCGCCACCGCTTGCTTCCATTCCGGCTCGTCCAGCCGGCCATCAAGCTGGATCGCAGGCTTGGGGACACGGGCGATCGTGTAAGTCTTGGATGGGGTTGGCAGCGGGGTGGCGCGCAGGATATCGCCATACTCCTGGATGGCCGTCGGTTCGCCGTATTGGGCGAAATAGTTGGCGTCAATGTAGACGGCAAACGTCGTGACGTTACGGATGCCCAACTGCGCGTACGTCTGCGCATCAGCGGCCATCACCTCGGGCCGCCAGGGCAGTTTCTGGTGCGGGAGTCTCCAGCGTGAGAACCGCGAAACGTCCAGCCAATACTCCAACACCTGCGCGGTCTCGACGGGAAAGACCTTGAGGTTCGCCCGCAGCGCTTGGAGGGTGTCGCCAAAACGCGGATTTGTCTGTTGCGCAAATGGGCGGTCGTATTCGTGACTGATGGGGGCGAACTCCAGAAATATGCCCGGCGCCGGCTTCACCTTCACGGGGACGGCGACCGTGGTAGCATACGCAAGATGCGCCAGCGTGGCTTGGGAATCCACCTTGCGCAGGGCGGCCACCAAACAGTCTTCATAGATCAACGCTTGTTCCGAAGCGGAGTATTGCCGGCATTTCGGACAATGGCACCATCCCTTGGTGCTGTCGTCACCCCGGAAATAATAGCGGTGGATCGTAGGCCTCAGTTTTTGCGCGATCCGCAAGGCGTTGCTGGAGGCAATTTCCAGCGCGCGCACCGAGTGGACGGACAGGTTCACGTCGGGCGTGCGCACGCCTACCTCGTTCATGCGGAAAAGGTCCGGTTCCTTGGCGAACAGGTTCCGTGGCAGCAACTCACCCAGGGCGTGCAATTCGTATTCAACGTTCAGCCCCAGCCTGGCGCATTTTGCCAGAAACTCCTTGCCCTCCGGCGAGTCAACAAACTTCTCGACTACGCTGGGCCTCAGATGCAACGCAATGGTTGTCAATCCCGCCCTGGCGGCGCGCTCCGGCCAATCCTTCAACGTCAAGTCTGCCGGGGTCAACACCACGCCGCGCGTTTCAAAGGCGCACGGCATTGCCGGGTTTGCCGGTTTCATTGGTTCGGCAGTAGCAACCGCAAGGCTTGCCAGCGGCAATATGATTATTAAGTATTTTATGCGCTTATTTAGCATAGTACACGGGAATTGCTGATGCGAATGCTAAAACCTGTCCACCAAACGACAAGATAAAAATGGCACGAACGATGCCTCGCACATTCCAGAGCCGATAAACTGGGTCACCCCGCAAGAATTTAAGGTGCCGCTGGCATTGCTCGCTTTGGGCTTCGCCGCCAGCGACGAAATCCAGTGCACCGTGCGGGACATCGATAGTGGAATGGGTCCAGCCAAAAACAGCCCAGTCCAAGGACGCACAGCCACCGGGTCGCCCCACCGGGGAGGTTTGTGGTGACCGGACCGGGAGCCAGAGGCTCCAGGAACCGGCAGACCGGAGGTCTGCCCCACGTGTGGGTTAGGTCTCCGACCTGACGGTTCACGCTGGAGGCGGCTTGTATCGAGCCGGCTCCGCGAGATGGTAAACCTGTCTGCTGGTCACCGTTGCACGAACTGGAGTTCGTGAACGCACTTCAACTGAAGGTCTTCTTCAAAAGCGCAACCGCAGCTCAGGTGGAGGCAGCGCGGGCGTTGGTGGAAGCAGGTTTGAGGTCGGGCGTGCTCGTCTTGGCCAGCGGAAATTGGAAAGACGTTCTCTTGGAGGCGGTGAGGCTGGCGGAGGATCACACTGATAAGCTGAACGGCGCGATTTTGAACAATCAGGAAGGCCCAAAACACGGGGAAATGAGCGCGCCAATTTCGCGTAACCTATTCACTACTAACAGCTTGGTGCCGGTGGTCGGACTTGAACCGACACGCCTTTTTAAGGGCCCAGGATTTTAAGTCCTGTGCGTCTGCCATTTCGCCACACCGGCAACCCAATGTTTACAGGCAATTTGTGAGCATCTGAAAATGAGCTGTTGACGTTGTGCCACTTTAACACCATAAAACGTGGCGCAAGCCAACGCAGCAGCGAAAGCAGCACAAACATCAGCGCACAAATTCATTCTCACGCCCCTACATTCGCAAAAGTTTTCGACGGGCGCAAGCAACCTGTGCGCGGACTCAAGCTCGACATCATCGCGCTGCGTAAGGTCTTAAATGACGATTGCCAAATGGGTCGGACACCGCGACGGCGGAATCTTGATCGGCAAAGCCTATGGACACCTCGCGGACACCCAAACCAAGGCGGCAGCGCAGCGCGTGAATTTTGGTCCTGCCATTCTCGACGAGGCCGTCAGCTATTAGGGCAAGGAACGAAGGCCCCATGACCCTGTTGCGGGACTGGAAGCATTCACGGTAGGGAGGATTTCACGCGATGCGGGGCGTGCGAAGGTTTGGAAAACTCGCCCGCCTGAGCGCGGCGCAGAAACTTGTCGATGCCCCGGCGGGTGATGTATGGCTTGCCCGCGATGTTCATGATGCCGTCGAGCCAGCCGAGCTGCCGCCAGCGCCAGAGCGTGGGCGGTGCGCGCCCGAGTTGCCGGCCCCATTTGTTGAGCAAGACGAGAGCGGGGGTTTCCCCGTCATCGATTGGCACTTCGATACCCTTCTCAACTACGACCGCCTTGCTCGGCGTGCTTTGTGTGTTCACTTCTGTTCGCTCAGACCCCGAACAAGTTGGCGAATGAGGCCCACATTCCACCTTTCCGGCGCTGGTAACTGCTTACAATAGCCATCAAATTGATTGGTTTGACCCAGAGCCTAGCGGACGAACCACAGCAGGTCTTCGGCGTCCTCGCCGGAAAGCGGCGTCTCATCGCTGGCCGTGAGCAATGCCGACACCCTCTGACAACGCTCCTCGCGCCATTTCGGTTCGTCTAACATCTCCTGCAAGCCAGCTTCGTCCAAGTCCCGGTTGAGCTTGTAGCCAAGCCTCCTGCCGACTTCTTCCAGCGCGTCCTCTTGTCCCAACCGGATCTGCTCTGCCTCAAAACGGACGACCCGGCGCAATCGCCATGCCGCCAGTGTGATTCTGTTGGCCAAAGTCATTTCTCCTTCTGGCCGGGGCCGAACGGGGGCTGCTGCTGGTCGTGCCAATCCATGACCTGGCTCATGTTGATACCGTCGTAGCCGAGCGATTTTACTTTGAACTTCTTCAGAAACTCCTCCCAGTAGGCGATATAGGCAGTCGCTATGTCGTCCTTGACGGTCTTCATTTGGTCGGGGTCTGAGCGAACAGAAGTGAACACACAAAGCACGCCGAGCAAGGCGGTCGTAG
>JAMCZD010000304.1 GCA_023473405.1 Candidatus Omnitrophota bacterium | reverse complement strand
AAACAATTGCGCGTCGGTATCAATGGTTATTATTTGAAACAAATCACCGATACCCAAATCGATAACCGGGATGCAACCGACCGGCTCGAACAGGTGCTCGGCATCGGGCCGGGAGCGGTTTATCATTTCAGCCAGAATGACCATCTCTTCCTGAATGTTTATTTCGAAACGTTCACGGAAAATCGCCCCGAAGGCGAGCGATTCAACTTGCGGTATGTGCATCACTTCTAACAAAATAGGAAGAAAACATGTCCGACACTAAGATCATCCTTGAAGAAAAAGATATGCCGCGCCAGTGGTACAACCTGGCAGCGGACTTGCCATCGCCGCTGCTCCCGCCCCTGGGCCCCGACGGCAAACCGGTCACACCCGATATGCTGGCCCCGGTCTTTCCCATGAACCTGATCGAGCAGGAGGTCAGCACCCAACGCTGGATCGATATCCCGGAGGAAATCCTCGAGATACTGGCCCTTTGGCGGCCCTCGCCTCTCTATCGGGCCAAACGCCTCGAAAAGGCCCTCGGCACCCCCGCCCGGATTTATTATAAAAACGAAGGCGTATCCCCGGCCGGCAGCCACAAGCCCAATACCGCCGTCCCCCAAGCCTGGTACAATAAGCAGTTCGGCATCCAACGCCTCACCACCGAGACCGGTGCCGGCCAATGGGGCAGCGCCCTCGCCTTCGCCTGCTCACTCATCGGCCTGAAATGCAAGGTCTTCATGGTCCGGATCAGTTTCGACCAGAAACCGTTCCGTAAACTCATGATGAACACCTGGGGCGCCCAATGCGTTTCGAGCCCATCGTCCGAAACCCAGGCTGGCCGCGCCATCCAGGCCAAAATGCCCGATACACCCGGCTCGCTCGGCATCGCAATCAGCGAGGCCATCGAGGCGGCGGTGACCGATGCCACCGGCAAAACCCGCTATTCGCTCGGCAGTGTTCTCAATCACGTCCTGCTCCATCAAACCATCATCGGTTTGGAGGCCAAAAAACAATTGGCCAAGGCTGGTGAGAAAAAGGTCGACGTGATCATCGGTTGCGCCGGCGGCGGATCGAATTTCGCCGGGTTGGCCTTTCCCTTCGTGTGCGACAAAATCCACGGCCAGGATATTTCCATTATCCCCGTCGAGCCGGAAGGCTGCCCCAAAATGACCCGCGGCCCCTTCTGCTACGACCATGGCGATGTCGCGCAAATGACCCCCCTGCTGGCCATGCATTCGCTCGGTCATGAATTCGTTCCTCCCCCCATTCACGCCGGCGGATTGCGCTACCACGGTATGGCGCCCCTGGTCAGCCAGGCCATTGTCGAAGGTCTCCTGACCCCTCGAGCCTATCCCCAACTGAAATGCTACGATGCCGCCGTCCTATGGGCGCGCACCGAGGGATTCATCTCGGCCCCCGAGACCGCTCACGCCATCGCTTGTACCATCGACGAGGCCAACAAGGCCAAGGAAGAAGGAAAGGAAAAGGTCATCCTGTTCAATTGGTCCGGCCATGGCCTCATGGATTTGGGCGGTTATGACGCCTTCTTCCGAGGTAAACTGACCAACTTCGCCCTTCCCCAGGCAGACTTGGAAGCAAGCCTCGAACGCATCAAGCACCTCCCCAAACCGGAAATCCATAGGTCCGGCAAATGGTAGGCGGGAGAGCGCAAGGTAGGGCGAGGCTGCTGCCGAGCCGTGCCTGACATGAGAGCGTGGAGCGTAAGAGCGTAAGAGCGTGGAGCGTGGAATCCCCGTCCCTTAGGTTTCTTAGGTCCCTTAGGTCCCTTAAAGCCGCCTCGTGCCCCATCCACGCTCCCCGCGCTACTGGGCCGGTCTGACCACCACCACCAGCGGAGACGCGGCGGGAAGCTCGGCGTGGACCTTTAATAAATCCCCGCTCCAATCCTGATCGGCGCCCGGGGTCAGCATCGAAGTGTTTGCCGGAACCTGCAATTCGCCTGCGGGTATCTCGCATGACACCGTCGCCGGCGCATCACCGGGATTGAACAAGTTCAGAACTCCGCCCGGCTTGCCGGGCAGGGTATGCAGGTGGGCCATTTCGCTCAGCCCCACAAATTTGCCATTGACAAAATATGATTTGAGCGAGCGATAGAGTTTCATGGCTTCCTGCTGGACCTTGACCACTTTCGGGTCCGGGTTGGTCCCGCCGATGCCCAGGTGCCGGCAGGTCGACGCGAACCACCACAAGCCCAACGCATTCGGGTTATCGAGCTGGAGATTGATGTGGAGGTAGATCGGGATGTCGTAGGCCAAATTGTAATAATAGGCAACCAGGCCTTTCCCGCTCCGGAGCTCTTCAGCCGGGCTGCCCCACATCATCTCGTAGCCCCACATCTCGTCCCATCCCCCGCCATGCCGATACCCGAGGTAAACGGGGCAGTAAGGCATCACCGTCATCAGATCGTGAAACTCGATCCTAAGATCGGGATTCACCGTGTGGACCTGTTGTGCCAGCCACTTATAGGCCATCATATGATCGTCGCGCGTGTAAGGAATCGGGTGCCCATGTTCCGGATCATAACAGAGACCGGTGTAGAAGCTGCCGTCGAACATCAGAAACGACGCCCCTTCACGCGCCAGTTTGCACAGTCGCTCGGCCTTGGCTGCGAGGTACTGCCTCGACCCCCCGCACAAGCTGTCAAGCCTCCGGCCTTCGCGGTCCATTCGGAAGGCGGCCGGCGGGTAGCTTGACATGTCGCACCAGGCGGCCAGTGGAACGTGAAGCCCCACCCGCAACCCGTAGTCCCGTTTCATCTTGGCTACGAAATCGGTGAACCTGCCCAGACGCGCTTCATCCCAAATCGAGCTGGCTAGAAGTGTGTCCCAGCCGGGATCGAGGTATAGCGTTTCGCAATGATAATCCACCGCCTTCCGCGCATGCCCGTACAAGTCTGCCAGCCGGTAGTGCTCAAGCTTGGACTTCTTGAGTGCCTCACCCCATTCGTACCATTTGGTCGGATTATCATACAGCTCGTTCCAATGAACGTAGGTGTCGTAGTTGCTGGGCAGGCCGCAATCCCAGCGGTTCATGTCTGCCTTGAATGAAGCAAAACCATCCTGCCATCCGCCGTCGAACAAATCGTATCGCGTCATCCCAAAAGCGTACTTCTCGCCCGGCTTGAGGCAGTCCGGAGTCGGGTCCTGCCGGCAGCGGTTCGAGCCGCCGAACAGGAGGTATTCATTGCGCGATTCCCGAGCGACGTTGTCGTAACCCGACGGCCCCACATGGGGCCCCTCGCGCAATTCATGACGCAGCACGCTGTATTCGATATGGTCCGGTGAATACTTGGTCACCAAAAGCCCAATGCCGCCTTCCAACAGCGCCCAGGCCTCGCTCGGCAGACCACGGCTCATCGGTATCAGGTGGAATGAGGCCGACGATAGTGGATTCTGCCCGCCCCAAAGCGACAGGAGCGTCTTGAGATCGTAGTCCTGGACCGTATGCGGATCATAAATCTGGCGCCGCCATGGAATCGCGGCCGCCCTGAGACCGGCTACCTCCTTCAACGGTGCCGGCCAGGTCCCCCCATTGATCCGGCGCGATGGACCGAAGTCCCAGTCTAGAATCCGCACCGGACCAGGCGTTTCGTTCGCGACTGTGATTTGTTCCTCGAACCAATCACCGTTGGTCCCAATCCGGTAATCCGCCTCGATACCGCACCCGGCCATCTTGCCGCTGACCCGGACCAGGTAAGACTCCCCTTCGCGCCCTTCGAACCGGATAACAGGGTCCTTCAAGGCGGTGCATTCCACAAGATCGACCGGGTCAGGCCCATCGCCCCTGGAAAGCTTGAGGTCCCACTTGTAGGCCGAATCGGACCAATAGAAGTTCCGATTGGTGTCAAGGATACTATACAAGCCGGGACCTTTTTCCCGCGAAAAATGAATCACGGCGCGCCCGGCGACCACGTCCCAACCGCCGCCGTTGGACCTCCATGCTGCCGGTTCCTCCGCCGCTAATGCGACCTTTCCGACCAAGGCAAACGCCAGGACGCAACTTGAAATTCCAATTCGTGACATGCAAGGCATGTTGCACGCCGCCCCCGTTTTGTCAATCCCCAACCCCGGCAGGGAAAGTTCAAGAGAGAGTGGCAGCGTTGGCTCAAGAATCCTGGTAAATTCAAACTCGTTGTAATCAGATCAAGTCTGCCTAAGACCGTTTGTGGCTCCGGCGGATAGCGTGTCAAATCCGGTCCAATGCCTGGCAAAGGTCGGCGATCACATCCCGGATATCCTCGAGCCCAAGGGCCAGGCGGACCAGGTTGTCGACCATGCCGATGGACTGGCGATACTCCGGCGTGGATTCAAAAAACGACATGGTAGCCATTTGGGTTACCAGGCTTTCCGTGCCGCCCAAGCTCGGAGTAATCAAAAACAATTTCAACTGGTCGATGAACCGGCGCGTCTCCGTGTCGCCACCCCGAATGAGCAGACTGATCACGCTGCCAAAACCGCGCATCTGGCCCTTGGCAATCGCGTGATCCGGATGCGATTCCAATCCCGGATACCAGACCTTCTCGACCTTGGGATGGGCCTCGAGCGCCTGCGCCACTTCCAAACCTGCCCGGTTGTGGTGTTCCATGCGCAAAGCAAAGGTTTTCAAACCGCGCTCCAACAGGAATGAGGTCAAGGCACCCGGAATCGCCCCAAACATCCGCTGCAAGCGTCCGACTTCCTCGAGCAAGTCGCGCCGGCCCAAGACCACGCCTGCCAATAGATCATTATGGCCGCCCAAATACTTGGTTGCGGAATGAATAACCAAATCAATCCCCATCTCCAACGGCCGCAGGTTGTAAGGCGTCGCCAGCGTCGCGTCGATCATTGTGAGCACGCCATGCGCCCGGGCTACCTTTACAATCTCCGCCAGGTCGATTACGCGCAGGTAAGGATTGGTGGGTGACTCGGTGAATATGATGTTGGTGTTGGGCCGAATGGCCTTTTGAATAGCGGCGGCACTCGGTTCAACCAGCGTGGTCTGCAAGCCGAGTTTGCCCATGAACTGAATGGCAAAATCGCGCGTCTGCCGGTAGCAGTCGCTGGTGAAAATGATATGGCCATCCCGTTTCTGGAACGTCAATAAGGCCATGATCACCGCGCTCATCCCGCTCGAGAAAAGTATCGCCTGCTCGGCGCCTTCGATGGCCGCCAGTTTACGTTCCGCCTCGGCTTGCGTGGGATTCCCATAACGGCCATACTCGGATTCGCGAATGAGGCGGCCTTCTCCCTTGGCCTTCATGAACTCAACCACCTCAGCGGTGGACTCGAAGCTGTAATTCGAGGTTTGAACAATCGGGGTTGAAACAGCGTGATGGGCTTTGGACTTGCGCCCGGGACCATGGACAGCCACCGTGGCCAGGCCCCACTGCTTCGCCATCAATGAATCACGCATCAGGTCGGGTACTCCTTTGAAGGGCTTGCTCCAGCGCCTCCTTGACCGCTTCGACTCGAGGCGGAAGTTCAATAGGCGTGTTCGCGTGCCGGCAATTAAAATCTAGCTCTTTCTTGTGATAATGAACCTTGAAATCGGTGAACTTCAATCCGTGCGCCGTCGAGACCACCACCACGCGCTCGGACGGGTCTATCTTCCCCCCCTTGAGCAGCTTGATCAAAGCCGCCAGGGCCACACCCGTGTGCGGGCAATTGAACATGCCGGTCTTATCCCCCAAAGCGGCGGCATCGGCCAATTCCTCTTCGGATGCCTGTTCAACGATCCCCTGGAATTGCTTTAGGATGCGGACGGCCTTTTCAATGCTCACCGGGTTCCCAATTTGAATGGCGCTGGCCAGGGTTTTTTCCGCCTGCATCGGCTCGTACGAAGCGAATCCCGTCAGGTAAGAACGATAAAGCGGGTTGGCCCTCTGCGCCTGGGCCACCACGATCCTGGGCAATTTCGATATGAGACCCAATTGCCGCAACATCAACAAACCCTTTCCCAGGGCCGATACGTTCCCCAAATTGCCGCCCGGAATGACGATAACGTCCGGCGCCTCCCAGTCGAATTGCTGCACAATCTCGATGCCAACGGTCTTTTGCCCCTCCACCCGGAGCGAGTTCATCGAGTTGGCCAGGTAAATCGATTCGTCGTGCGTGATCTCCTGCACCACTCTCATACAGCCGTCAAAGTCCGTGTCCAAAGAAAGCACCAGGGCGCCGTTGGCAATGGGTTGCACCAGTTGCGCAATCGAGATTTTTCCCTTGGGCAGCAGGACGATGGACTGAATACCGGCCGCGGCGCAATAGACGGCCAGGGCCGCCGAGGTGTCCCCCGTCGAGGCACAGGCTACCGCCTTGATGGGCACTCCTTCGGAAATCATCTGTTTGACCTGGGAAACCAACACCGTCATGCCCAGGTCCTTAAACGAGCCGCTATGCGTGTTGCCACAGAGTTTGATCCAGAGATCGCTTAACCCCAGGATTTTGCCCAGACGCTCCGCCCAAAACAGGTTCGTCCCCCCCTCATACAACGACACTATGTTCTCATCGCTGATCTCGGGCAGGACCCACTCTTTCTTGCCCCATACCCCTGATCCATAGGGCCACTCGGTGGTCTTGTAGCGGTCCTCGAAAAGCTTCATCCAAGCCTTTCCGTCCCGGCGCGAAAGCGATTTGACGTCGTGCTCAACCTCCAGCAAGGCGTTGCAGGCGCGACACCGGTAAATCACGGAGTTCAGCGGGTAAGTGGCTTTGCACTCCGCGTTAATGCATTGGAACCAGGCTCGATACGGCATAAAAGCATCGTTTAGAAATTGAAAATGACATCCGACCCTTCCGTTTTCAAGGAAAACCCATTCCATGGCAGCAATTCTCATTTTGTTTGGTCCCGGGGCTGTGCCTTGTGGTCCCAGCTGTTGAACGAGAGTCCCAGGGGTGCGCTGGGGGTGCCGCTGAGGCCTGCGGGTGTCGCCCTAT
>JAMCZD010000084.1:681-6923 GCA_023473405.1 Candidatus Omnitrophota bacterium | reverse complement strand
CCCGCGATCGGCGCGGACCAGGATGGGCTGGCCTTGCATCGAGCAAAGCACGCGCCCATCTCGCAAGGGTCCGGTAACGACCGAAATCGAGCCTTGATCGAAGGCTGGATCGGGCCGCAGGTTGGCGAAAGGATCAGGCGGAGGAGATTCAGGGGAACTGGCGGGCCTGAGCCCGGGTCGCAGGCCATAGCGCCGGGCCATCTCCGGGGTTATCCCATAGGTGCGGTTTGGGGCTCTCGGCGATGCCCTTGCAGGCACCGGTTCAGCCTCAACCGCGGGCGCTTGACCGGCAACGCCCGCGTCTCCCTTGAGCCACTGCATCAGGTCATCCTGGGAAAACGCCGCCGTTGTCCCGGATAGTTCGCATGGCATCAAGCTGCGCAACCAGGGTGTCCCGTTGACATCGGTGAGTTGCTCGACACTAATGATGAGATGCCCGCCACCATACAACCAAGCCAGAATGGCCTCTACTTGCGGCGGCTTCAATTGCAGCGCCATTTCCGAGTCGACATACAATGCGTTCAGCCCTTCGAGGGCGATTGGATTATCAGGGAAAAGCTCCGGACGAATATGACACACGTATATCTGTGACGACCGCCGGGAGTCTGTTTCACCCGGCAACACCGGCAGGCCGCTGAAGGACCGTGGGACTGCTCCGAGTAAGAATCCATTGGCTTGGGCATCCTGCTGCGCGCGCAGACCGGTCGATTCGGCGCGGACCTTCCCTCGTTCGTCCAACAGCCGCGCGTTCCACGCCGAGTATCGGCCCGAGCTGAACACCGGGAGGACGAATCGCTTGCGCGTGTTGGTGGGCAATTCCAAGACCAGCCGCCGGGTTTGGCTGGACTGGGAATAGGAATTCTCAACCTCGAACACGGCCTGAAACGCCGGACCGTCATTGGCTACCTCGCATACGACCGGAAACCAATTCTCCTCTCGCACCACGCCGTCGTAGCCGAGAAAGACGTCGAACTGGAAGGCGGCGGCCCGTGGAATCAACAGCATCCCACCCAGCCAGAGAAGGCAAGCCCAGTAACATACTCCCCAGACCGTGGGATAGACCTGCCACCTTGAGCGGACCTGCCCGGGCCGGATTGTTTCGGGTGCATTCATGGAACGGCGCGTCACCAGTTTTTGGCAGCTTACCCTCGTATTGATACCGCCCGGCAACTCCCGCCGCAATCCTAAAATTCAAGCTGCGTCCAAACGGACGACGGCGGCCCGCAGCGCAGTCTCGATGGACCGCAGGCGATCCGCGGAACGGACCTGGCGGCCATCGTGTTCGCGGACATAAAAGCTGTCGATGGCCGCGCCTTTTTCCGTGCAAATCTTGGCGGTGGAAATGTCCAGGCCCAGCTCACTCAGGGCGTTGGAGATGGCGAACAGCAGGCCTACCCGGTCTTCCGTCTCGACTTCAATCAAAGTCCGGCTGTCCGAGACCGTGTTGTCAAAGCGTATTTCGGTGGGGATGCGCTCGCCTTCGAGGTAAGGAAACGGCGGGCGCCCGACCTTGAGCCGGGCAATCAGCGACGCGAGATCGACCGGTTGGGTGAGGACGGCCTTGAGCAACTGCTCGAACTGTTCTCGAATCTCGCGGCTCGGCAGGCCGCCCGTGCGAGTATCGGTGACGAAAAAGGTGTCGAATATGATCCCGTCGCAGCGGGAGAAGATTTGGGCGCTAAGGATGTTCAACCGGGTGGCGGTGAGCGAGCCGGCTATTTTGCTGAAGAGGCCTGCGCGGTCCCAGGTGCAGATGCGAACCGCCGCGTAACCACGGTCCGGTTCGTTGGTCCAGAGCAGAACCGGTTCCAGGGCGCGTTCTTCGACGGTCACCTGCAACTGCAGGAACCGGTGTGCCAGGCTGAGGTCAGATAGGATTTCGAACGGCGAATGAATTTGGAAGTAGCGCAATGGCAAAAGGTTGAAGTGCGCCTCCAATTCGTCGTCGCGGAGGGTCTTCGGAGCCGCTCGGCGCACGGCCAGCGCAACTGAATCGCGTTGTTTTTCTTCCGCCTGAGCAACGCCGATTTCTCCCAGAAACACCTTGGCCGTCTGGTCGTAGAGAGACCACAGCAGTGTTTCTTTGAAATCGTTCCAGAGATTCATGCTCGTGGCCTGGGAGTCGGCAAAGGTGATCAAGGTGAGCATGTCCAGATTTTCCGGCGTTTTGACTTGTTCGGCAAAGGCACGCGCCACGGCAAGGTCTTCCAAGTCCCTGCGCTGCGAGATTTGGACCATGGCAAGGTGGTTTTCGATCAGCAGGCGCAGGGTATAGGTGGTTTGCGCGTCCAAGCCAAGCCGCCGGGCGACACGCACGGCGAGCTTGGCGCTCTGGGCGGCATGGGGACGGTGCGAGGTTGCCTTGCCGGCGTCGTGCAAGAGCAAGGCCAGGTAGAGCACAAAAGGGCGCTCGATCTCTTGTAAGATTTCCGTGTAATGGTTGAAGAACGGTCGTTCGGCTGCCCACACCCGGTCCAGCATCTCGAGACAGATCAACGTATGCTCATCGGCGGTATAGCGATGGAGAAACTCGTGCTGAACCAGGCAGGTCAGTTTGCCGAACTCGGGCAGGTACCGCCCCAGGAGGCCGACCTCATGCATCGAACGCAGAATTGGGGCAACGTTTCCCCGCTGGTTCAATATCGCCAGAAACGTCTCCTTCACATGCGGATCGCGCAGGAAGGCGGGATCCACCAAGTCAAGCTGGTTGCGAATCAACTGCGAGAGGTCGGGATGCAGCTTCAAACCGCGCTGCTGGGCATGCAAAAAGACCCGCATGAAGCGGCGCGGTTGGTCCCGAAAGACCCTCGTCGACCCGGGAAGAATCTCGCCTTCGGTGATCTGGAATCCGTCGAAGAGCTGGGGTGGAGCGGGTTTGCGGCGTCCGAGAATGAACTGATGCAAGCGGGACCGGCGATTCGGGGTGGGCAGCAGGGCCAGGCGGCGCTCGAGTGTCCGGGTGATCAAATAGACATTGCGCAAATGCAAATAAACCGCCCCCATGAATCTTTCGATCCGTTTGATAGATGAACGATCCGTGTACCCGAGGTTTAGCGCCAGGGTGGGTTGGAGTTCCTTGAGCAACACATCGAGTGGACGGTTTACCTGGTAGTGCAAATCATTGCGGAGCCGGAGCAGGAAATCATAAGCGGTTCCGAGCTGGCGCCGTTCGGTTTCACTCAGCAATTCGTGTCCCTGCAATTCGGACGGAGACTTTAGGCGGTACTTGAAATAGGCCATCCAAAGCAGGTTTTGATAATCGCGCAATCCGCCGCAGCCATTCTTGATATTCGGCTCTTGCATGCAGGCCGAATCGCCGTACTTGGCGTGACGCGCTTCCTGGTCAGACAGCCGGGCCGCAATGTACTCGTCCTCATATCCTTCCACGCACCTGGCGCGGACCGCGTCTTGCATGGCTTGGAACAGGCCGGCGTCGCCATCGATCAGGCGTGCCTCGATGAGGGCGGTCTTGGATTGCATGTCCTGGTTCGCCACCTTCACGCAATCGTCGATGCACCGCACCGAATGCCCGACCTTGAGCCCGATGTCATATAGGGGATAAAGCAGCCCCTCCGCCAGTGCCTGGAGCCCCGCCCTGCCTTGGACCCGATAACGGTCCCCGTGCAGGAACATCAAATCAACGTCGCTATGCGGGTTGAGCTCGTTGCGGCCATACCCGCCCAGGGCAACCAAGGCCAGCGGCATCGAGTTCGAACCATGGACACCGGACTTGACCGCCGCCAGCAAATAACGGAGAAGAACGTCCATCGTGGCCGCGCGTCCCTGGCAAATAACCCAGCCGCCTGCGCCCGCCCGGTGAAGAAATTTGAGCCGATGGCTTTCGATCTTGAGGAAATTCTTGTAGCGCGCCAATTCCTGAGAAGGAAGGCGATTCGGTGGCAGCGTCAGCCGCTTGGCGGCGTCGGCCTCGATCTTTTCCAGCAAAGTCGGCACGGATCATCTTAACAGCGAAAAAGCCCAAAAATCAAGTTTAAACGATTCCACCCTCATCTCTTGCACTGGCGCCTTGTCGTTGGTGGACGGTTTGCTATGATAGGTGTTGTCATGTCCGCTAACTCGGATCCAGATGCCGCATTGATGCTTCGCGTGAAGCAAGGCGACGTGGCTGCCTTCGAGGAATTGGTCGAGAAATACCAGCAACCGGTCATGAACCTGCTCAGCCGGTCGCTGGGCGACCCCGCCGAAGCCGAGGACCTGGCGCAGAATGTCTTCGTGCAGGTGTTCAAATCCGCCCGGCGCTACCGGCCAACCGCCAAATTCTCGACCTGGCTCTTCACGATTGCCCGCAACCTTTGCCTCAACGAACTCCGGCGCAGGTCCCGGCACCCGGCTGACTCCCTTGACGCCACCTTTCCCGATAACGAGGATCAACCGCAACGCCAGGTCCAGGACTCGGGTGTTTGCCTGCCCACCGACGCGCTGATGCATGGCGAATTGGAACGTTTGATCGAGCAGTCGCTGGCCGAGTTGCCCGAGACCCAGCGGACTGCGATACTCCTGTTTCGCGAGGAGGAAATGTCGTATGAAGAGATAGCCCAAGTGCTCGGCACCTCTCTCTCGGCCACCAAATCGCTGATCCATCGCGGGCGCGAGACCCTCAAGTTAAAGCTCAAACCGTACCTGCAGAGCGGCATATGGCACAATCGTTAACCTCCTTCGATCCCATTGGGCCGTCCGCACCGCCGCCCGGAGGACTTTCAACGGTCTCCCCCCGTTTTCCTCGAGGATTTATGAATTATGATTCAAGATTTCTGATTTATCGGGGAGCCCGCCAATTCCTGTCCCACTCCCGCGGCTCAAATTACTCTGCGCCCGGTCGAAGCCGCACGGCCTCAGACTCGGGAATAAAAATTCAAGTCAAAGCAACTTTGCCGGAGGCTTGGGTTTAAAAGATAGGCAACAATGAACGGCTCAGATTCGAATCCTTGGATAGAGACCGGCTTACGCCACGAACCAACGGCGGAGGAACAGGCGCAACTCCGGGCCTTTATCAAGGCCAATCCCAACCTCGCCACTCGAGTGGCGGAGGAGTTGGCGCTGAACCGCTTGTTGCGGCAATTGCGCGATCCGCCTTTGCCTTCCAATTTCACCGCCCGGGTCCTGGCGGCTTTGCCGAGCCCGGCGCAAGTGGGATTCCGCGCTCGATGGGCGCGGTGGTGGCGCTGGGGCCATGGGCTGGGCTGGGCTCCCAAATCGGCGCTGGCCGGCTTGATTCTAAGCCTGGGACTCCTTTCTTACCTCGAATATCAGCACCACGAGCGCGTCGAGTTGGCAAGAAGCGTGACCAAGATATCCGGTGTGACCACCCTGGTTTCCCTGGATGTGCTGCGCGATTTTGACGCCATTAACCGCTTGAGCCAGGTTCCAACCAAGGTCGACGACGACCTGCTGGAGGCCCTTAAATGAGTCGTCGATCCACACCGCTGCCCTGGCGCCTCCCCGCCGGTCTGCTCGGCGCTATTCTGGCGGCCTCGTTTCTGCTGGCTCAGGGAAATCCTTCAACCCGACAGGAACCGAAGAATGAGCCATCCGCCACGCCGTTGCCGCCGGCACCGCCGTCACCCATCGAGTATTTCCGCGAGTTGCTGGCCGCCAACACATCTCAGCGCGACCGGCTTTTGGCCGAAAAACCTCCGGCCCAACGGGAACATCTGCGGGACAAATTGATCGAATACGACCATTTGCCGCCCGGGGAACGCGAGCTGCGCCTGCGGATGCTCCAGTTGCAGTGGTATTTGTTGCCGCTGATGCAAACGCCCCCCACGAACCGCGCGGAGCAACTGGCGGCTGTTCCCGAGGATTATAGACCGGTGGTAGCGGAGCGGTTGCAGCAATGGGACCTTTTGCCGCGGCCGCTGCAAAAGGAGGTTCTCGAGCGGGAAACCGCGCGGAATTACTTCGTCCGGCTCGATGCCGGCACGCCTACGGAAAAGGATAACGCCCTGAAGACCTTCCCGTCGGAACGGCGGCAGCAACTGGAGCAGAGACTGTCCCATTGGCTCGCCTTGCCCGCTCAACAACGGCAGGAAATGTTCGTCCAGTTCAATCGCTTCTTCGAAATGACACCCTCCGAACGCCAAAGAATCCTCCAGCTCCTGCCCGAGCCGGGACGAGACCAGATGATCAAGACCGTTGCTTCCTTTGAAGCCCTCGACCCCGCCCAGCGCCAGCAATGCCTCGATTCGTTCCGCAAATTCGCCGGTTTGACCCCCTCTCAACGC
>JAMCZD010000084.1:0-671 GCA_023473405.1 Candidatus Omnitrophota bacterium | reverse complement strand
GTGAAGTGGTGACCAAACTCCCCCCCCCTACCACCCGGTCTGCACCCCTCGACCTTGCCGCCCCTGCCGCGGATTTCCTCGGCCACGCAATAAGAGGCCCAATCACCCGTGCGTAAGCCATCGCGACCGAAGCGCGGATGCCCTCATCCGCGAGAGAAACGCATCATCGGTTTGGATTGCCTGTTGGAAAATCGGCGCTTTAGGTCGAGATCGCGCGGATGAAGGCATCCGTGCTCCAGCTTTTGGTCTGCCCATTCTTACATTTGAGAACCCTTCTCGCGGATTCACACTTTGCAAAGTGTGGTAGTCACGCCCGGCTGGATATTGTTGGCCTGAAGGTGGCGGTAGTGTGGATGGGGATTTGGCTCTAACGAGGCCTTCGGTCACTGATTTTAGCTTACGGGGTTCCGAAGGATAGCAGTGGCGCGCGGTGTCTTTGGCTGGGTGAATCTGAGACGTCGAATCGCCGGACCAGAGGTCCGGGCAACCGGCAGACCGGAGGTCTACCCAACGCCTGGACCAGCGCCTCATCCTGGTCCTGTCTGGAAACCCATTATCCTCCACTTCGTCTTCTACTTTGTCGAAAATCTGGTGAACTCGACGAATGGAGAAGCATCTGGGGGGCGAGTTGGATCATGCGCGCTGCCTCCACAGCCCTTGGGCCAAAGCCA
>JAMCZD010000348.1 GCA_023473405.1 Candidatus Omnitrophota bacterium | reverse complement strand
ATCAACGGCTTCGTTTTTCAGCAGGTCGACAGCAACGCCAACGTGTATTACTGCAGCTTTGGAAGCGCCTCGGGTTGGATGTGCACCCGGGGCGTGAAGCTCAAAGCCGGGGTGTGGCAGCATGTCGCCTGCGTGAAGACCCCAACCCAACTGCGCGTGTATGTCAACGGCTTGCTCTCCGACACGGCGGCGGCTCAATTGCCTATAGCCACAAGCCCGCTAAACTTCCGGGTTGGACTTGGTTTTCCCGATCCCTCCCGATGTTTCAAAGGGCTGCTTGATACCGTCCGAGTTTGGAACAGGGTGTTGTCATTCAAACCGTTCATGCCTGAAAATGAATGGCTGGAGCAGTTTGTTTCCCTCGCGAAGATTGAGGTTCGTTCGACCGTCGGAGGAAGGCTGCTGTTTCGATCCGGCGAACGGGCGGGCTTAGAGTTGTCGATGAACCCGGAGTTGGTGCCGTCCTCTATTCAGAATATATCTGTCTCGTTTAAGACCGTTGATTTGGAAGGCCGAGAATCGCTTCTTGATTCAACCCAACTGCGCCGAACCGCCGACTTTAAGGCGGAGACACCGATACCCTCGAAGGCGGATTACTACCGGGTCACTTACAAGCCATCCGTGATCTTGAACGGGGTTCGAACTGCCCTCCCGTCAGGAGTCTTTGCCATCTCCGTGATGCCTCCCCACTGCAAGGAGAAGGCGGCTATGCCAGCTAGAACTCCAGGTGAACCTTGTTCGCTCGATCCCTCTATGGGATGCATCTCGACGAGAGTCGTGTCGCTTGACGGTAACAAATGGCTGGTCTCGACTGATCCTTCCAACAGCGGCCGAGATGAGAAGTGGTGGCTGAAGCCTCGGCCCGGCGCAAGAAAAACTAAAGTACCGTGGATTATCCAGGATATCTTTCCGGGCTACCAGGGCGTGGCTTGGTATTGGCGCGAATTCTCCGCTCCGTCTAATCCGCATCCGCGGGGGCGCTTTCTCCTCAGGTTCCAGGCTGTGGACTACCTGGCCGCTGTTTGGGTGAATGGCATTCACGTCGGCAGCCATGAGGGTGGCGAGACGCCATTTGTCTTGGACGCGACAGACGCAGTGAAGCCAGGCGGCCAGAACCTGGTCGCCGTTCGAGTCCTGAATCCAACCTCCGAAGCGATCGACGGAATTATTCTGGGACAAACACCGCACGGCTGCAAAAATTATCCGGTAATGCAGGGAGGAGTATACAATACCGGTGGGATAGTTGACTCGGTGCACCTCTTGGTCTCTCCGGTGGTGCGAATCGAGAACCTTTTCGTGCGGCCAGAACTAAAAACGTCCCTGGTCCGCATTCAGGCTAACCTGCGCAATGCGGGCGCCGAATCGATAGATGCCGCGGTCCAATTCAGTGTCGCGCCGGCGGCCTCCGGGGAGACCTTGGAAACTGTCACACTCAGTCAGCGCCTGCCTCCGGGCGACTCACTTGTCGAGACAGAACTGAAGGTGGAGAACCCGCACCTTTGGGACCTGAATGACCCCTTCCTTTATCGAGTGACGGCCCGGGCGTGGCAGGCGGGGAGCGCTTCCTTTGACGAGCAATCCGTGCGGTGCGGGTTTCGCGAGGTCCGATTCGAGAATGGATACTTCCGATTGAACGGCCGGAGGATTTTCCTGAACGGACCGCTGGACCTGCTGCTCTACCCGATTGGTTTCCGGGTTCCGCATGATCCGGACGTCATGCGTCGCATGGTGCTTTCACTGAAGACTCTGGGATTCAACGTGTGCCGGCTGGTGTTTGGCGGCACCACACCGCGCGAGCTGGATTTATTCGATGAACTGGGCGTGATGGCTTACCAGGAAAGCTTTGCGACTTGGCTCATGCAGGACTCGCCAAGGCTCGAGGAACTCTACGATAAATCGTGGGCTGAACTCATCAAGCGCGATCGCAACCATCCGAGTGTGATCGCCTGGGGAATGCTGAACGAGACCTCTGACGGCCGCCTCTTTCGGCATGTCGTCGATACTTTACCTCTCGTGAGGTACTTGGATGACAGCAGGATCGTGATGCTATCCAGTGGGCGTTGGGACAACGACTACAGCATCGGCAGCTTGTGCAATCCCGGCTCGTTCGATTGGGAGAGTCCGTTGCGCGACGTCCACATGTACCCTCCGGCACCTTATACCATCGATGTGGTGAATAGCCTGCGCACCTCCGGCACAAAGGAGCACCCCCTGTTGCTTTCGGAAAATGGTGTCGGTGGAGCCAATGACCTTCCTCGCCTCGCGCGCCATTATGAACAACTCGGCGCTGAATACGCCGACGATGCGCGGTTCTATAAGGACAAGTTGGACCGGTTCATGGCCGACTGGGAGCGGTGGCGGCTTTCCGAGGTGTGGGCACGGCCGGAAGACTTCTTCACCGAAAGCCAAAGGAACATGGCCAGGCTCAGAATAGTGGGCGTTAACGCCATTCGTTCTAATCCAAACCTGGTTGGTTACTTCCCTTGTGCGATCAAAGATAGCGACTTTGACGGTATTGGCATGATCACAGCCTTTGGAGAACCAAAGCCGATGGTTACCGAAGCCATGGTTGATACAACCGCCCATCTTCGCTGGTGCCTCTTCGTTGAACCGGTAAACGTTTACCGGGGAACCAAAGTCCAACTGGAGGCTGTCCTCTCCAACTTCGATGTCATGAAATCGGGGCAATACCCGGTTCGGATTCAGGTCGTCGGCCCTGATCTGTACCGTGTGCTGGACCGCACTGTCAATGTGACCATTCCAAATCCTAAAAGCAATCCGGAGCCCTCTTTTGTGATCCCGGCTTTTTCTGAGACCATGGCCATCGACGGTCCATCCGGACGTTATCGGTTGCTGGTCACGTTCCAAAAAGGGGGGGCAGCCACCGGCGGAGAAACTGATTTCTATGTGACTGATCAGGCCGAGATGCCCGACGTCGAGACCGAGATCACGCTTTGGGGTAACGATCCGGACCTGGCGAAGTGGTTGATCGATCATAATATCAGGTACCGCCCGTTTGCCTCTGGAGAATCCACTCACCGGGAAGTCATCCTTGCCTCAGGCCCTTCTCCTTCCATTGATGGTTCACGCCTGTTCAGCGAGCTGGCCCGGCACATTGTTCGCGGCTCATGCACTGTTTTTCTTTCGCCCGGTCTATTCCGCGACGGTGAGAATCCCGTTGCCTGGGTGCCCCTGGCGAAAAAGGGATCGATTCAGAATATAAATTGGTGCGGCGGCTATTACCGCGCCGATGCCTGGGCCAAAAAACATCCCATCTTCGATGGACTGCCATCCGCCGGGATTCTGGATTACAACTTTTACCGCGAGATTATTCCGCAGGTGGCTTGGTGTGGTCTGGATGCCCCGATGGAAACGATTGCCGGAGATATTAACGCCACCTTCGGTTACTCTTCCGGGATCGAGATCGCCGTGTTCAACTTGGGCGCCGGGAAGTTCATCCTGAATGTGCTCAAAATTCGAGAGAACTTGGGGGATAATCCCGCCGCCGAACGTCTATTGCGGAACCTGCTGCGATACGCGGCTCAGGACGTCCAGCAACCCATGGCAGCATTGCCACCGGATTTCAATGAGCACCTGAAAAAGATTGGTTACGCCAAATCCACAAGGTAACCTTTTAGCCACTAACAAACGACTTGTTTTTATATATGAGAATCCAACCCTTGTTTGCCCCTCGCAAGAAGACCGCCGCCTTTCTTCCTTCCCGTCGGTGGAGCTGGCGCCGGGCTTTTGTAATAGTCGCCATCGCTTCCTTATCCATTCAGGCCGGCGCGGTCCTTCCCGACCAGGACGAATTGTTGCGAGCGCGGAAGTGGACAGCGGCGAAGTTTGAATCGGAAGGAGAGTCGGCCATGGCCAAGCCGTGCTTGGTGGTGTTGGCGAGCCACGACCCGGTGCAACTCAACAACCGGAACGGAGAGTCACTCAAGGTCGGCGGCAAGCAATACAATCGAGGCATTTACACGCATGCCTTCAGCAGAATCCTCGTCCGCCTTCCCGGGCCGGGAAAGCACTTCTCCGCCATGGCCGGAATTGACCAAAATCCTCAGACTTCTGGCGGCCAGGGCAGCGTCGCATTCACCGTAGCTGTCAGCGGGAAGAAAGCCTACCAATCCGATCCCGTTCGGGAAGGGATGCCGGGATTGCCGGTGTCGATTGATCTCGGCGGCGCCACGGAATTCACACTTGAAGTGGGTGATGGCGGTGACGGCATCAGTTGTGATCAATCCGACTGGGCGGATGCCAAGGCCACTTTGGCCGACGGACAAGAAGTCTGGCTGGGCGATCTCCCCATGACCTCGGTCGAGGCACCGTTTTCATTCAACTACGGCGATCAACCTTCAGCCCTGTTCCTAGACCGATGGCCGGTCAAGCGCAGCGTGAAAACGCTGGCCGGAGAGCGGACCGAGCGGACGATCACCTTTACCGATCCCGCCACCGGGTTGGAGGCGCGTTGCGTGGTCGTTGAGCATGCCGATTTCCCCACCGTTGAATGGACCGTTTATTTCAAGAACACCGGTCGCGAGGATTCCCTCATCCTATCGGATATCGAGTCGCTTGATACCTGGCTCGCGCGCTCCGCGCGGGAGGAGTTTTTGCTCCACCATGCCAAAGGCAGCCCTGCCGATGGCACCGACTATCAACCGCTTCAAACAGTCCTCGGTCCATCTGCCCAAGCCCGGTTCGCCGCTGCCGGCGGCCGCCCCACCAATAAAGACTGGGCCTACTTCAATATCGAATGGGCCGGACAAGGCGCCATAGTGGCGGTAGGTTGGCCTGGACAGTGGGCCGCTGAGTTCGCCCGGGATGCGAGCACTGGTCTACGCATTCGCGCCGGTCAGGAATTGACGCGATTAAAGCTCCACCCCGGCGAGGAGGTGCGAACGCCGCTTATGGTCATACAGTTTTACGACGGGGATTGGATTCGGGGTCAAAACATCTGGCGGCGCTGGATGGTGGCTTACAACGTTCCCAGGCCGGGAGGCAAACTGCCTCAACCGCAACTTAACGGCTTTTGCGGTGATTACTTCCCGAATCTCATTATCAGGAATACCGACGAGTTGACCTTCCTTAAGCGGTATCTTGAAGAGGGCATCAAGCTGGATTACTGGTGGATGGATGCCGGCTGGTATCCCAATGATGGCCAAGGCTGGCCCAAGGTCGGCACCTGGGAAGTCGATAAGACGAGGTTCCCAAATGGGTTGCGCGAGATATCCGATTATGCTCACAGCCAGGGGATAAAAACCATACTCTGGTTCGAGCCCGAACGCGTCGCGCCGGGGACATGGCTGGCCAACAACCACCCGGAATGGGTCCTGGGCGGCAAAGGCGGCGGTCTCCTCAACCTTGGAAATCCCGACGCCCTCAACTGGGCGATTGATCACTTCGATAAGTTCATCACCGATCAAGGAATCGATCTGTACCGTCAGGACTTCAACATGGACCCGTTGGCCTATTGGCGGGCCAACGATGCGCCGGATCGCCAGGGGATCACCGAGATTCGCCACGTCGAAGGCTACCTTGCCTTCTGGGATGCGCTGCGCGAGCGCCATCCCAATATGCTCATCGATTCCTGCGCCTCCGGCGGACGTCGGAACGACCTCGAGACCATGCGCCGGGCCGTGCCCCTCCACCGAAGCGACTTCTACTATCAACCCGTCGGCAGCCAGTGCATTACCTACGGCCTTGCCCTTTGGCTTCCTTTCTTCGGGCATTGCACGCATAGCACCGATCCCTATGGCTTCCGTAGCCTCATGCAACCTTCGGTCCTCTGCACCTGGGACGCCCGGCGCAAGGACATTGACTACGACACCGTGCGGAAGCTGATCGGCCAGTGGAAGCGGATTGCGCCCAACTACTACGGTGACTATTACCCGCTAACACCCTACAGCCAGGAACCAAACGTATGGATCGCCTGGCAATTCGACCGCCCCGAGACCGGCGAAGGCGTGGTCCAGGCCTTTCGCCGCTTTTCCGCCGATGATTTCCTGCGCTTCCGACTGCGCGGACTCGATCCAGAGGCAAAATATACGGTCACTGACCTGAGCGCCAATCAACCGCACGTGGTGCTCGGTCGAGAATTGATTGATCCAGGGCTGCGCGTGGAAATTCCCAGTCGCCCAGGCGCGGCAATTATAACCTACAAGAAAATTCAGTGACCAAGGAAGAACCACATGCGAAACAACCACCGCGGAAACAAGCTGATCACCAGCAACCGTTGGATGCAAAAGTTCTGGAAAATCGGAATACTGTTATCGCTCGGCATCGTGCCGCCCATCGGAGCGTAGGAGAAATCAGACCTGGACAAACTTGCGGACCAACCGGCTGACTTTCCGGCAAACGCCGAGGCGCGGTCTTTGCCCTTTACCGTGTCCATAACCCAATTCCCGTTCGCTAATCCGCCGGACTATTTTGGCGGCGGACCGGTGACTCCCTATGGTTGGGTGGATTTTTCAATCTGCCCAGTCTTGATGGATGGCGAGTATTTGATTCTATATAGAACCTAAAAAGGGGTGCAAGGTCGAGGATTCGTTCGCCATCATGTTGCGCGCTACGCGTTCAGCGACAAAATGATGCCGGGAAAGTGGCACAAGTTTTACAAAGGACGTTGGGACGAACCCGGTCTGGGCGGCTAGGCGTCTTACTATTGGGGTTGTAACGGCGTTTGTCACGTCGTGGATGCTGACAAAATCGACATCTTCACTTGCGGTCGATCTCTGTTTCTGTACAGCTATTGCAAAGCCGATGTTTATATCGACAGTGCGCGAGACAAAATTCTTCGTTTTCTTAGGGATTGTGTAGCGGGTTGACCCGGAGACCGGTTGCGAACCCGGAGGCTTCAAAGCCATTAGCCGGTGGTTGAGCGCGGCGACACCACCGGTAACCGGATCGGGTAGATTATCCATCCC
>JAMCZD010000239.1:6066-6927 GCA_023473405.1 Candidatus Omnitrophota bacterium | reverse complement strand
CAATCACAAACAAGGCCATTGAAGGCGTAAGTGCCATGAATTTAATATGTCGAAAAGCTGGCCGTCCAGGTAAAACTTGACCCTCGTCGAGGCCTCCTGGGCGTCGTAGGTCACCACCACGTGATGCCATTCGCCCGGCGCCCATGACGGTGCGAACCGCGGATCGCCGCCACCCGAAACGGCCAATTCTAACACCGGTCCAGGTGCCGTCAGGTTCAGATGCATGAACTCGGGGTCATAGCCGTCGTCGGTAAACAGGGCGAAAAAGTCAATCGGGTTGGTGCGCCGCTTGACCCACATCTCGATAGTCGCTTGCCCAAGTCGGGAACCTGCACGAAACCACTGGCACCGTCCAAGTCCATTGCCGTGCCCAGGGCCGTCGAAGCCGAGGGAGCACCCAGCGTCACACCGCTCGATGAATAAGTGCCATTGGCAGGCTCGCCCGAGGTTCCCTGGTTGGCCGCCGATGTGCCGCTGGTTTCGTTAAACCGGTAATACACGTACGGCGAATCGGCCAGGACCGTGCTGGCGTAATCCCCAGCGGGCTTCGTCACCACCGTCAATATCGCATTGTCGCTGGTCACGCTGTTGTTGGCATTGCTGACCCGGACGCTGAAGGCCGCCCCATTATCACCGGCAACCGTTGGCGGAGTGGTATAAACGGCATTGGTGGCGCCGGGAATCTCCACTCCGTTCTTGAGCCATTGGTAAACCAGGTTAGGACCGCTCCCCGTCACGCTGAAGCTGGCGGTCTGGCCCACCGTAATCACGACACCGACCGGCTGGTTGGCGATGGCCGCCTGCGGATTGACCGTATAGTAATGCGCTTGAATTCGGGCTTGGCTCAAGACAGTGGGATAG
>JAMCZD010000239.1:1530-6056 GCA_023473405.1 Candidatus Omnitrophota bacterium | reverse complement strand
CGCCGTGGAATTGAAGGGGAGTGGCGCCCCCGGCCGACTGCTGGCCAACCAACGCGCCATCGAGGTAAACCTTGACCTGCCCTCCCCCTTCATAAGTCACGGCCAAATGATGCCATTCATCCAGTGGCCAGTTCGGAGCAAATCTTGGATAAGAGGGATCAGCGCTGTTACCATTAACAGCGAATTCCAGGAGAGTGGTGGCACCGCTGGCCAAGTTGAGGTGCAAGTCGCCCACGTTCCAGCCTTCCGCCGCGTATAGGGCGGCTAACCCGCTTACCTCGATCGTCCGGTCCAACCACATCTCGACTGTCATGTTGGTCAGCGGGGCGGAAGAAAGCGCCGGAACCGCGACGTAGCCGAAATCACCATCCAAGTTGATGGCTTTCCCCAAGGCGCTCGCCGCCGAGTCCTGATCCAACAGCACCCCGATCTCGGGGTAAGTGCCGTTGGCAGCGGCACCGAGTGAACCTTTGTTTACCGCGGTAAATCCGCTGGTCTCATTAAATGGGTAATAAACCAGCGGACCATCGGCCAAGACTTCAGTCTGATAATCGGCCTTAACCTGAACCGGGCTGGATGCCGGTATGATCAAGCTAAGCGCCGCGAGGACAGAAAAGGTAGGCATTGCTTTCATAAAAAAGACCTGGTTACTACGTTAAAACGGACAACGCCAAACATAAAATATTATATTTCGAGGCAATGCAAGCGAATTTTGACACTTACCGCAAATATTTACTTTGTCTTGGTGTTGTTTGGGTTAGATGTCGCATGTTGAACTTCCCGGAGGTATTGCTTCGATTCAAGGAGTCTGTCCCGCCCTCGCTTTGTCTCTCACTCCTCTTGAATTTGCGCTTTCGCCAGGGACCGCTTTTCGACATATTAAATTCATGGCACTTACGCCTTCAATGGCCTTGTTTGTGATTGCCCTTTTTGCCGTGTTGAGCTTCTTTTGCGCCTTGGCGGAAACGGCGCTCTTTTCCTTGGGCAAATGGCAGGTGCAACGTCTGGCCGAGCAATCGGGCATGGCCGGGAAGACATTGGCGAGTTTATTGGGCAAGCCGCAGGATTTGCTGGCTACGATTGTCCTGGGCAACACGCTTGCCAACGCGACGATGGTGTCGCTTGGGCTCTGGATGACCCTGCGCGGCGACTGGCCCATGGGGATCACGGTGGCCGCGTTGCTGGTGTTGATCCTGGTCGGGTGCGAGGTCGTGCCCAAGACGCTGGCGGTGAGGTTGCCGGAGCGATGGGCGCTGCGGGTGGCACAGCCGATGGCCTGGATGCAGTGGCTTACCAGTCCCATGCGGCAAATGGCACAGTGGCTGGACACCGTCCTGCTTCGTTTGCTGGTTTCCCATCCGGGGCGCGCCCAGACGGTATCACTGGACGAAGAGTATCAGGAACTGCTCGAGTTGGCCTTTCAGCAAGGAACACTGGCCAAATCGGAAAAGGAGATCATTCTGCAGATCATCAGCCTGGACCGCAGCACCGTGCGCGAAGTCATGCGTCCGCGGTCGCAGATGGCCTGTATCTCGGATGATTCATCGATCGAAGAAATGGTCGCTGCCGCCCGCCGGTTCAAGCATCGCCGATTGCCCCTTTACGATGAAACCCCGGATACCATTGTGGGGGTGCTCAACACCCGGACACTGCTGTTGGACCCGCAGGTGGACCTCGTTGAAGCCATCGAGTTTCCTTCGTTCGTCCCGGCCAGCATGAACCTGTTGCAATTGCTCAAGAGCCTGCAACGCCAACAACGCGGCCTGGCCATCGTCCTCGATGAGTATGGCGGGACCGCCGGGTTGGTAACCATGGAAGACATTCTCGAGGAAATCATCGGCGAAATCCGCAGCGAAGGCGAGCAAGTGGGATTCGTGATGGAAAAACTCGGCGAGGGCCGGTGGCGGGTCAACGGCACCATGCGCCTGGACGATTTCCACCGGGAATATCCCGAGTTGGGCGACGTGCCCGAGGTTGAAACAATGGGAGGGTTGGTATCGATGTGCCTGGAGCGTGTGCCGGAGGCGGGTCAATCGACGGTCTTCCGCGGCTTGCGCTTGACTGTGTTGGCGGCGGACGAACGGCGGGTCCGGGAAATGCTGGTGGAATTGCTGCCCAAACGGACCACGAGCTGAGATGGAAAATACCCTGCTATTCATCGCGGTCGTTATCCTGGCCTTTGCCCTGTCGTTTTTCATGTCGGGCATGGAAGCGGGTGTCTTTGCCTTGAACCGGCTTCGTTTGCGGCAGTATATGCGGCGGGGGGACAGGCGGGCGAAGTTGTTGCTGAACTATCTGGAGAATCCCGAAGGTTTTTTATGGACAATAATGATCGGGAACACCATAGCCAACTTTGTTGTTGTGGGATTGGTCGTGGCCGGCCTGCATTATTGGGTGGGCGGTCATTCCGGGCTGTTTATCGCGGCCTTTGCGGGATTCGCATATCTATTGTACGTGCTTGGGGATTTGCTGCCCAAGCTGTTGTTTCAGCTCATTCCCAACCGGCTTTGCCTGTTTCTGGCGCGGCCATTCCGCTTCGTTCACCTCGGACTGGCGCCCTTGGTATTGCTGATCAGCCAGTTCTCACGCCTCCTCTTGCGCTGGAAAGGCGGCAAGGCATTTACCGGTCGATTGTTTGGCAACCGGGAGGAATTGCGAATCCTTATGCAGGAATCGGGACGCGGTTTCACCTCGGAGGAGCGGACCATGATCAACCGGGTGCTCGATTTTCAATCCGCCCGTCTGGGGCAGATACTGGTTCCGCTTGAGAAGGCGGTGACTATCACCACCGGCACGCCCATGAGGCAGGTTCTCGAGTTGTGCCGGCAACGGCATCTAACCCGCCTCCCCGTCTGGCAGGAATCGCCCGGGAACCGCACCATAGTGGGATTGGTAAGTCTAAAGCCCCTGCTTTACAGCGCTGTCATGGACCCGGACAAACGGGCGGGTGAATACGTGAAACCTGCGCTTTACCTGGACGCGCACCTGCGGCTCGAAGAAGCCTTGCGGCGCATGCAACGAAGCGGACAGCGGCTGGCGATTGTTCTCGGACCGGACCGGCGCGAAGTAGGCCTGGTTTCGCTGCAGGACATTTTGAAAGTGATATTCGGCGAGGTCAGTTTGTAATATGGACCTCAATTTCCCGATCAGTCTGTTGCTCAAGATCGGCCTGGTGCTGGTGCTGGTCCTGCTCAATGGCTTCTTCGTGTCCGCCGAGTTCGCCATCGTCAAAATCCGCGACACCCAGTTGGACGCCCTCATCGTCAAGGGACATCGCCGGGCGCAGATAGCCCGGGCCATAGTCAACAACCTGAACTCGTTTCTCAGCGCGACGCAGTTGGGCATAACTCTGGCCAGCCTCGGCCTGGGATGGATCGGCGAACCGGTGTTTTTGGCACTGCTGGCGCCCGTACTCGCGTGGTTAAGAATCGAATCGGTCCAGTTGGAGCATTCCATCGCCTTCGTCATCGGGTTCTCTGCCATCACTTTCCTTCACATCACCGCCGGTGAACTGGCGCCCAAAGCGCTCGCCATCCAACGCCCGCTGGCTACCGTACTGTGGATCGCCTGGCCATTGGAGTGGTTTTTTCGAATTTCCTACCCTTTCATCTGGGTGCTTGACCATGCTTCCTTGTGGATTCTCCACATCATCGGCGTCGAATCGGCCCGTGAATCCCAGAGCAGTCATTCCCAAGAGGAGTTGCGCCTGATCTTCGAGGCCGTTCAACGCGAGACCGGGAAGACTCGTCTGGGGCGTGAGATCGTCTTGAACGCCCTGGACCTGCACCACCGCATCGTTCGCGAGGTGATGCGTCCGCGCCAGGAAATCGCCAGCCTCGATACCGAGGCCAGCATCGCCCAATGCCTCGCCGTGGCCGAACGAACCCGCTACTCCCGCTTCCCGCTCTGCGTGAACGGGAATCTCGACGAAACCGTGGGCGTCGTCCACGTGAAAGACCTGTATGCCATGCGGCTCAGGGCCATTGGCGGCAAGGACCTGGCGCCCGTCGCCCGCAAGATCATCTTCGTCCCGGAAACCGCACGACTGGAGCGTCTGCTGCACCTGTTTCTCGATCAAAAACTCCACTTCGCCATCGTGGTGGACGAATACGGCGGCACCCTCGGCATGGCAACCCTCGAGAATATCCTCGAGGAATTGGTGGGCCAAATCCAGGACGAGTTCGATCAGGAAAAACCGCTGTTGTGGACCACCGATGAACAGACCTGGGAATTGGCCGGCGCCCTGCCTTTGCACGAACTGTCCGAGCTGATCGGCCAGTCAATCCAGGAAGAAGGCCTTACCACCACCAGCGGCCTCGTAACTCAACGCCTCGGCAGCTTCCCCAAGCCCGGCGATACCCTCACCATCGGCGACTTCGAGTTGCGCGTCGAAGCCATGGACGGCCCCCTCGTGGCACGCCTGAGGCTGACCCGCCGTTCGCAGCCCGCCGCCAGTCAGTAGGAGGAGCGTGGGGAGCGTGGAGCGTGCGGCATGGGGGCGCGGATTTTGACGATGGCGAACTCGG